>NZ_JBFUGT010000041.1:0-42602 GCF_056402775.1 Rhodococcus sp. P3_B8 | reverse complement strand
GCGGGATCGTTCGGGCTCTCGTTCGGGCTGGCGTTCGCCGGCGCCATCATGCTGGCAACGCTGTCCCTCACCTTCACCTCGATGGYGGAGTCGAGCACCGTGCTCCCGCCGGCAGAGCAGCAACAGGTCGCGCAGGTGCTCGAGGACGACGCCGAAGTCATGAGCAACACCCAGCTCGAACAACTGCTCGTCGACCAGCCCCCGGAGATTCAGGACGAGATCGTCCGCATCAACACCGACGCACGACCCCTCGCCCTTCAAATCGCTCTACTCATCCCCATCCTCGCCGGCCTCATCGGGGTGTTCAACTCGTTCCGCATGAGGCGGATCCCGGACCCGACACCACAGAACTCCGGCGAAGGGACAAGCCTGGGCTGAAACCCCAACACCTCGACACCGCACGGGTCGTGGGCACGACTGTCGTTCACAGGTTTTGCGGGTTTACCGCTGCGGGCGCTTCCCAGGCGGCCGGTGTGCGTCCGGCGTACTGTCGTGCCTCGTCCATGAGCGCCCGCGCGGGTGGTGTGAGGTGGGTTCGCCGGCAGACGGCGGCGACGTGCAGGTAGGACTCGGGGACGATGCGGTGCACGGTGGCGCCTGCCTGACGGGCCGACGGTGCCCACGACGACGGCATGACGGCCTGCCCGAATCCGCTGAGCACCATCGGCAGGATCGACGTTCGGTGGGCGACCTCGGCGACGATGGTGGCGGCGACGCCACTGGCGAGGACCTCGTCGACGAGTGTTCGCATCAACGACCCCCGCTGCGAGACGATCAGGCGGAAGCCCGACAGTTCCGATCTCCGAATCTCCGGGCGGGCCGGTGTTTCGGCGCCCGGGCCGGAGAGGAGGATCAGCGGCTGGCTTTCGAGCGCGACGACGTCGAGTTCGGGAGCACGCACCGCGGCGGGTGAACCCAGGATCCCGATCTCGCAGACGCCGGTGCGCACGGCGTGCAGCACCTCTTCGGGAGTGAACGCCGCCTCGGCATTGACGGTGACCGAAGGATAGGTACGGCTGAAGCTGGTGAGGATCGTGGTGAGGGGCTCGATCCCGGGTGACGGCATCGTGATCAGGTCCACGCGCCCGGCGCGCAACCCTTTCAGTGCATCGACGGACGCCTTCGCATCCTCGAGATCGCGCAACACCACGCGGGCCGGGCCGACGAGCGTTTCGCCGGCGTCACTGAGCACCAGCCGGCGTCCGACGCGGTGAAAGAGCGGTACCCCGAGTTCACGCTCCAGCGCGGATATCGACTGGGACAGCGAGGGCTGCGCGATCAGCAGTGTTTCCGCCGCACGGTTGATGCCTCCCTGATCGACCACAGCCAGGAAGTACCTCAACTGACGCGCGTCCATCCGAACCCCTCATTCCCGTCGAGCCGCGCCGAACCCTGGAGTGCGACCGCGGCGTGGACACTCACTCTACCTGCGAAAACACGGCTCGATTAGGTCAAACCTATAAGCCGGATCGACTCTTGGTCATGGACGCTGCGCGATTGTGACGGGTTAATGAATGCATCACACACTGTGACGAGCACAACACGATGGAGGCAACGACATGGCACCGCAGACGTTCAAGATTGCATCGATCCCCGCCGACGGCGTCGGCAAGGAGGTCGTCGCTGCCGGACGGCGCGTGCTCGACGTCCTCGCAGAACAGTCCGGTGGGCGTTTCGCCTTCGAGTGGGAAGAATTTCCCTGGGGATGCGGGTATTACGAGCAGACCGGGAAGATGATGGCCGACGACGGCCTCGACACCCTGAAGGCATTCGACGCCATCTACTTCGGCGCGGTCGGATGGGAGAACGTCCCCGACCACATCAGCCTCTGGGGGCTGCGGCTCAACATCACCCAGAACTTCGACCAGTGGGCCAACGTGCGACCCGTGAAGTTCCTCCCCGGCGTGCAGTCCCCGCTGCGCAAGGCCGACGACACCGAACTCGACTGGGTCGTCGTCCGGGAGAACAGCGAGGGCGAGTACGCGGGCCTCGGCGGACGTAACCTCAGCGGCCGCGGACCGGGCAACGAGGTCGCACTGCAGACCGCGCTGTTCACCGAGAAGGGCTGCGAGCGCATCATGCGGTTCGCGTTCGACCTGGCTCGCACCCGCACCGTGAAGAAGGTGTCCAGCGTCACCAAGTCCAACGCCCAGCAGTACGGCATGGTCCTGTGGGACGAGGTCTTCGACCGCGTCGCCCTCGACTACCCCGACGTCGCGACCGAAAGCGTTCTCGTCGACGCCATGAGCGCCAAGTTCATCCTGCACCCGGAGGACCTGTCGGTGGTGGTGGCGTCGAATCTCAACGCCGACATCCTCTCCGACCTCGGCTCCGCGCTGGCGGGAAGCCTCGGTGTCGCGGCGAGCGCGAACCTCAACCCGGAACGCCGCTTCCCGAGCATGTTCGAACCCGTGCACGGTTCCGCACCCGACATCGCGGGCCAGGGCATCAGCAACCCGATCGGCGCGATCGCCAGCGCCGCCCTGATGCTCGACCACTTCGGACTGCACGACGAGGCACGCCGCGTCGAAGCCGCCATCGAGGCCGCCACCGCGAGCGGAGCACTGACCCGCGACATCGGCGGCTCGTCGGACACCGACGCCGTCACCGAGGCGATCGTGCACGCGCTGCAGACTGCGCTGACCCCGGCCTGACCGCCTTCCATCTGCACAGCCGGCCCGGCTCGGCAGGATCTGCCGAGCCGGGCCCTCACCCCTCGAACGGTCGGTAACTCTCGGCCACCCCGTCTTCACACCCGAACACTCTCACCCGAGGTGAACGTCATGGAAATACCCAGCAGCGCAGCGACTTACCAACCGGCGACTGTGAAGAAACCGTGGTACAGGCAACTGTACTTCTGGGTTCTCATCGCGATCGTGCTCGGCATCCTGGTCGGGTGGCTCTGGCCGGACACCGGCGAGGCGATGGAGCCGATCGGCACCACCTTCATCACCGCGATGAAGATGCTGATCTGTCCGATCGTGTTCCTGACGATCGTCGGCGGCATCGCGAGTGTCGCGGACCTGAAGAAGGTCGGGCTGACCGGAATCAAGGCGCTGACCTACTTCCAGGTCGGAACGATCCTTGCGCTACTCACCGGCCTCGTCGCGATCAACCTCTTCCGCCTCGGGGACGGGGTGAACGCCGACGCCGCCTCGCTGGAAACGACCGACTCGGCCAACAAGCTGATTCAGACCGGTGAAGAGAAACAGTGGTGGGAGTTCATCACCCACCTGGTCCCGGACAGTGTGTTCGGCCCGTTCGTCGAGGGCGACATCCTGCAGGTCATCTTCCTCGCCGTCATCTTCGGTGTCGCCATCAACGCGGTAGGACAGATCGCCGCACCGATCCGGGACGCCGTCGAACGCCTGACCGCGGTGGTGTTCAAGGTCCTGAGCTTCATCATGAAACTCGCACCCCTCGGTGCGTTCGGTGCCATGGCCTTCGCCATCGGCAAGTACGGTGTCTCCACCCTCACCAGCCTCGGCAGCCTAATCCTGCTGTTCTACGTCACGTCCGCGTTCTTCGTCTTCGTGGTCCTCGGATCGGTCATGGCGTACTTGCGGCTCAACATCTTCCGGATGCTCGGCTTCTTCAAGGAAGAACTCCTGCTCATTCTCGGAACCTCCACCGCCGAGCCCGCGCTGCCCGGCCTGATGCGGAAGCTGGAGTACGCCGGCGTCAAGAAGCCCACGGTGGGACTCGTGGTGCCCACCGGCTACAGTTTCAACCTCGACGGGGCAGCCATCTACCTCTCTCTCGCGGCGCTGTACATCGCGCAGGCCACCAACACCGACCTGTCGATTCCGCAGCAGCTCGGCCTCCTCGGCGTCATGTTGTTGACGTCCAAGGGCGCCGCAGGTGTCGCCGGAGGCGGATTCATCGCGCTGACAGCAACATTGAGCACACTCGGCACCATCCCCGCAGCCGGCATCATGCTCATCTTCGGTATCGACAAGTTCATGTCCGAATGCCGCGCCCTGGTGAACTTCATCGGCAACGCCGTCGCCACCCTGTTCGTCGCCAAATGGAACCACGAACTCGACGTCGACCGCGCCCGCCGCGTCTTCTCCGGCGAAGTACTTCCCCCGCCCGACGGTGACGTCGAGAACGACTTCGACATGGAGATCCTGGAACAGGAACCACAGGACAAGCACCACCACATGATCAAGGAACCGGACGCGGTCCGCGTCGACCACGAAAGGCTCGACCCCGCGACGGCGCCCGCGCACTCCGCACAGCGATGACCGCACTCCGCACTGCACGCGAGAAAGGAAGGCCGATGAGGGTTCTGGTTGCCCCGGACAAGTTCAAGGGCTCGCTCTCCGCAGCCGATGTCGCCGAACACCTCTCTGCCGGACTCGCCTCGGCGGGAATCGAGAGCACACAGCTTCCCCTCGCCGACGGCGGCGACGGCAGCGTCGACGCGGCGGTGGCCGTCGGGTTCACTCCACACCCGGTCACCGTCGCAGGCGCCACCGGAACACCCCAGCGCGGTCGTATCGCAGTCAACGGCACCACAGCGGTGATCGAAGTCGCCAACACCTGCGGTCTGGCCACCCTCCCAGGCGGCCGCCGCGCTCCGCTCGACGCCTCCAGCCTCGGTATGGGACAAGCGATCTCGAAGGCGTTGCGGTTTCGACCCCGCCGGTTGGTCCTCGCCCTGGGCGGGTCCGCCGGCACCGACGGCGGAATGGGCATGCTCGCCGCGTTGGGATTCACGTTCGCCGACGCCGACGGCCGGCAACTGCGGGCCTGCGGCCGGACCCTGCACCAGGTCCACACGGTCGATTCCTCCCGCGCAGTGAATCTCTCCGGAATCGAGATCGTGATCGCCGGCGACGTCACCAACCCACTGACCGGACCGAACGGCGCCGCCGCCGTGTACGGCCCCCAGAAGGGCGCCGACCCCGCAACCRTGCGCGAACTCGACGCCGGCCTCGACAACCTCGTCGACGCGTTCACCCGCAGCGGCCACCCGCAGGCGCGTACGGTCGCGAACTCCCCCGGCGCCGGCAGCGCCGGCGGCATCGGATTCGCCGCCATGATGCTCGGAGCACGCATGGTCTCGGGTGCCGAGTACTTCCTCGACCTGCTCGATTTCGACGGCTACCTCGCAGGAATGGACCTGGTGATCACCGGCGAGGGCAGCATCGACGAGCAGACCGAACACGGCAAACTCCTCGCCGTCCTCGCCCGCCGCGCCCACCCGGTCCCGGTGATCGCCGTCGCCGGCCGCAACACGCTCTCCCGGAACCGTTGGGCACCCACCGGTTTCGAATACATCCATGCCCTCGGCGACTACACCGACCGGAACACGGCCACCGACCCGGAGCTGACCGGCGAACTCCTCACCCGTATCGGGTGCGACATCGGCCGCAGCTCACTTCTCCACAACGAAGGACCACGATGACTCTCACTGACATCCCCTCGCCACTCGCCGCCGATGTCGGCGCGGCGTCGCTGCTGTCGCCGCGGAGGGCGAAGATCGTCTGCACGCTCGGGCCGGCCACCGCCACGGACGAGCGCACCCGCAGTCTCGTCGAAACCGGGATGGACATCGCCCGACTGAATTTCAGTCACGGCGACCACACCGACCACGAAGCCAACTACCGGCGCGTCCGCGCCGCAGCCGACAACACCGGCCGAGCCGTCGGAATCCTCGCGGACCTACAGGGACCGAAGATCCGCCTCGGCCGCTTCGCCGACGGCGGGGCGGTATGGGCGACCGGCGAACAGGTCCGGATCACCGTCGAGGACTGCGCGGGCACCCACCACCGGGTCTCGACCACCTACACCCACCTCACCCAGGACGCGCGGCCCGGTGACCGACTGCTGGTCGACGACGGCAAGATCGCGCTGACCGTCCTCGACGTCGACGGCAACGACGTCGTGTGCCGGGTGACCGAGGGCGGCCCGATCAGCAACAACAAGGGAGTATCCCTCCCCGGAATGGACGTGTCCGTCCCGGCGCTGTCGGACAAGGACATCGACGACCTCGAATTCGCCCTGCGGCTCGGAGTCGACCTGATCGCCCTGTCGTTCGTCCGCGCCCCCACCGACATCGACCGGGTCCACGACGTGATGGACCGGATCGGCCGTCGGGTGCCGGTCATCGCGAAGATCGAGAAACCCGAGGCCGTCGACGACATCGAGGCGATCGTGCGCGCCTTCGACGCCGTCATGGTCGCGCGCGGTGACCTCGGGGTGGAGGTTCCCCTCGAGCAGGTGCCGTTGGTGCAGAAACGGATCGTGCAGATCGCCCGGGAGAACGCCCGACCGGTGATCGTCGCCACCCAGATGCTCGAGTCGATGATCGACAACTCCCGCCCCACCCGGGCCGAGGCGTCGGATGTCGCCAACGCGGTCCTCGACGGCGCCGACGCGGTGATGCTGTCCGGTGAAACCTCCGTCGGCGCCTACCCGACCGAGACGGTCGCGACGATGGCGCGGATCCTCTCCGCCGTCGAACACCAGTCCACCACCGTCCCCGCCCTCACCCACACTCCCCGCACCCACGGCGGGGTGATCTCGTTCGCCGCCCGCGACATCGGCGAACGCCTGGACGCCGCAGCGCTGGTGGCGTTCACCCAGTCCGGGGACACCGTGCGACGACTCGCCCGGCTCCACACCCCGCTGCCGCTGCTGGCATTCACCCCGGTACCCCAGGTGCGCAACGAACTCGCCCTCACCTGGGGCACCGAAACCTTCCTCGTCGACCCGGTCGAATYGACCGACGAGATGATCCGCCAGGTCGACACCGCCCTCCTCCGACTGGGCCGCTACCGGCGCGGCGACCTCGTCGTCATCGTCGCCGGCTCACCCCCACACACCGTCGGATCCACCAACCTCATCCACGTCCACCGGGTCGGCGAGGACGACTTCACGAAGTAGACGCTGCCGCCCTCTGGAGAAGGTGCGGACGCGTGGCCCCGACGGGGTTGAGCTGCTCGTAGGCCCGTGCCACGTCGAGCAGGAACAGGTCGTTGCCCGGGGCGGCGACGATCTGCACGCCGACGGGCAGACCGTCGGCGCTGAAGCCGGCGGGAACCGAGATCGCGGGGCAACCCAGCACCGTCACGGTCAACGCGGACGTCATCCAGTCGAGGTAGTCGTCGCAGCGACGGCCGTCGACCGCCGCCGGGTACTCGAGCTCGGCGTCGAACGGGAGCACCTGCGACACGGGCATCACCAGGATGTCGTGGTGGGTGAAGAACTCGACGGCGCGCTGCTGGATCTCCGCCTGCGCCACCATGGCTTTCGCGACATCGTCGGCGGAGAGCCGGTCTGCCTGCCGGATGTTGTCGAGCAGCGACGGCTTCAGCAGTTCGGGGGTGGCGTCGGCGCGGTCACCGAGGTCGATCTTGAACCGCCATGCCCGCAGTGTGCGGAACACCCACTCGGCGTCGGGAATCGACGGCGCGTCCTCGGCCACCACGGCACCCGCGGCGGCGAAGATCGACGACTGCCGGTCGTGAATCTCGCGGACCGGCGCGTCCACGGGGAAGATGCCGTTCAGATCCGCGGACACCGCGACGCGCAGACCCTGCAGGCCGGCGACACCGAGACGCGGCGCGACGGCGTCGGCGCTGAGAGAACTGCGGATCCGCGCGTCGGGTCCGGAGATCACCGACAGCAACAGTTCCAGGTCGTCGACGTTCCGGGCCATCGGCCCCTGCGTCACGAGTGAGTCCCAGGGCGCGCTGTTGGGCCAGCACGGAACACGGCCGGGGGTGGGGCGCAATCCGACGACGTTGCAGAACGACGCCGGGTTTCGCAGCGAACCGCCCATGTCGCTGCCGTCGGCCAGCGGGACGAGTCCCGCACCGAGCGCCGCCGCGGCGCCGCCGCTCGAGCCACCCGCGCTCTTGGTGGGGTCGTACGGGTTGGTGGTGGTCCCGAAGACGGGGTTGAACGTGTGCGAGCCTGCGGCGAATTCGGGGACGTTGGTCTTGCCGATCGTGACGGCCCCGGCCGCGATGACGCGTTCGGCGATCAGCTCACTGGTCTCTGGCACGTTGTCGACGAGGAGCGATGAGCCCGCCACCGTCGGGAATCCGGCGACGTCGTGAGTGTCCTTGAACGCGAACGGCAGTCCGTGCAGCGGCCCCACCGGGGTCCCGGCCGCAGTCTGCGCGTCCGCGGCGGCGGCGGTGGCGTGCGCGCGGTCGAGGTCGAGACTGACGAGCGCGTTGACCGTCGGATTCACCTGCGTGATCCGGTCCGTGTGCAGGTGGAGCAGCTCGCGGGCCGAGATGTCCTTGCTACGCAGTGCGGCGAGCATCTCTCGCGCGGTCGAGTAGTGATCGATGGTCATTACGTGGTCTCCAGGATCGGGGTGGCGGCCGGAAGGTCTTCCGACGACGCGGAGGTCGGGGTGCGGGGACGGGTGGCGCGGACGACGGCCTCCACGACGGCGATTACCGCGAGGTTGAGGACCAGGCCGCAGATGCCGGCGTCGATGTTGGCGAGGTTCAGTTCGAAGACGGTCATCACGATGACGGTGAGCATGCCCACGACGAGTCCGGCGAACACGGATTGCTTGGCGAGCAATGGCTTCTCGGGCAGAGCCAGCGCCAGACCGGGAGCGAGCTGGCTGAGACCGCCGAACGTGAGCAGCAACAGGTTGGCCAGCAGATCGGGGCGCGTCAGGCCGAGTACGAGAGCCGTGGTGGCAGCCGCGATCACGACCAGGTGGTTGAACCGGAGCTTCGTGCGCTCGCTTTCGATCTTCACCAGGTTGTGCGACGCCAGCGTCGAGATGCCGATGCAGATGGCGCCGGCAGGCAGCATCGCGGCGGAGGCCGCGGCGATCGCGATCAGTCCGAGCGCCCAGTTCGGCAGGGCTCCCCCGGCCAGCGTGAGCAGGACGGCGTTGCTGCTGGTGTTGGGATTCAGCGCGAGGATCCCGACGAAGCCCAGCATGATCGGGAGAATCATGACCACCTGGTACATCGGCAGAAAAGTGTTGTTGGAGCGGATCACTCGACCGTTCTTCGCGGCCAGCAGTGGCGGCCAGAGGTGCGGGGTGGTGAGGAACCCGCAGCCGATCGCGGAGATCAGCAGGCTCGTGGTCCACCAGACCTTGTCGTAGTCGCCGGGGTTCACGGTCAGCATCTCGCTGTGGGTCTGGGCGATCTGGCCGAACACGTCGCCGATGCCACCGGCGAAGTGCAACGGGATCACGATGGACAGCACCACGACGGCGAGCAGGATCAGGACGTCCTTGACGTAGGCGGTGCGCGCGAGGCCGTGAATGCCGGCCCACAGCACGAATCCGACGACGAGGACGGTCGCGACGATCATGCTCAGCGTGCCCGAACTCGCGCTGCCCGTGACGAGACGGACGATCAGACCGAGGCCGGTGATCTGCAGCTGCAGGTACGGCAGCAGGAAGATGATGCCGCACAGGGCGACGAGCCGGCCGAGGAGCGGGCTGCGGTACCGGTCCGCGAAGAAGTCGGCCTGGGTGATGTATCCGCGGTCCTTGCTGAGTTTCCAGATTCGCGGTCCGATGAAATACAGGGCCACGTAGCCGAGTGGGATGTACGGGATGGCGTAGGTGGCGCCGATGCCCGCGGTGAACGCGATACCGGCGACACCGAGGAACGTGAACGTGGTGAACGATTCACCGGCCTGCAGGAAGAAACTGGTGACCACACCGAAGTTCCGTTTGCCGACCGTCCACTCGCTCAGGTTCTGAGCGCGTTTCCGGCGTCCACCGACCGCGATCACGGCCAATCCGATCATGCCGGCCAGGGTGATCCACAGAGCTGAGTTCGTCATAGCGTCGCCTCCTCGAGCTGGCGGTCGTCGCGCCGCTCCTCGTGCGGCCGGACGAGGCCGAACTCCACCGCTGCCAGGGCGGGCAGCAGCAGGAGCACCCAGGCCGAGCACCAGACGAGCAGCCGGGGCATCCCCAGCCACAGGTCGGCGGTGTTCACAAACGGCAGCCACACGGCGGTGACGAGTGCGAGCACCGGGGCGACCGGGACGAGCAGCAGCCAGCGGCGCTGCGGCGAATCCTCGATCGCCCCGAGAATGGCGTCTCGTTGCATGCTGTTCCTTCTTCCATCCGGGGAGTAGAGGAAGCATGCGTGGTGCGGATCACAGCACTCAACAGCTGGACGAGGTTCGGCGAAATCGGCCACCAGCCTGTCGGAGATCGCAATCAGGTGTGCCGGAGGGGCCGCCAGATGTCGAAATCCGTCACATTGCCCGCCCGCTGCGTTTGACCGCCTGCACCACCATGTTGGTTTCCAGGGCCGCCGCGTCCGCCACCCACGGCGCGGTGGTGATGTAGTCGTAAAGCACCGACTCGTCGGGCGCGGCGATGTTGGCGACCACCTGGTACTCGCCCGCCGTGCCGGCGGCGTACCGCACGTACGGCATCTCGAGCATCCCCCGCACAAGCGGTTCGATCCGGTTGCGCTGGGTCTTGATGAACAGCATCGCCTCGGCACGCAGCCCGAACAGGGCCGGATCCACCACCACCCGGAGGCTGATCGCACCCTCGGCGAGCAGCGACTGGACGCGTCGCCGGGCCGTCGCCTCGGACACGCCCGCGGTCCGGGCGAGCGCCGTGGTGCCCACCCGCCCGTTCTGCATCAACTCGCGGATGATCGTCCGGTCGACGGGATCCCGGGTGCCGCGTTCCAGGTCCGTGAGGAAGGTCGCCGGAGGCGACACCCCGCCGATCGCTTCCTTCTCGGCGGGGGTCAGCACCCCGGCCTCCCACTCGCGGACCGTGCGGAAGTATCGCAGCACGGGGTCGGTCCAGCTTCGGACCACGCCCATCGTCGCGGGCAGTTCGTCCATGACGAGCTTCGGGAGGCGGTCCCGGGACACGTGGATCTCGGCCACACAGTCGGCGGTGCCGGTGAGGATGTACACGAAGATGCAGTCGCTGCGCTGGGCGAGGGCGCTCGCCGCCACCCGAACCGTTCCCGGGGAGCACTGGAGGCGGACGATCGCGGTGCCGCCGCTGTTCGCGACGGCGGTGACGGCCACCCGGCCGGACTCGAGGAGCGCGATGCCGTGCCGGGTGACGTTCCGTTCGGGTTCGCCGAGCGCCTGGGCGATGCGGCTCCAGGAGCACCGCCCGTCGACCTGGAGGGCGGCGACGATCCGCTGATCGAGCGAGAACCTGCGTTCGGTCATTGCAGCCGCCTGCCCTCCATGCAACGTGTGCATGCGATGTTAGGCCAGTCGGGGGTGGCGAGAATCCAGATGCTGTTTGCGGCTGATATCGCGCCCCACGTCGTGACTCGAAATCGCTGGTCTGCAACGGAATACGTGTCGAAACGGGACCGCAGACGGACAAGCTGAACCACCAAAGGTTAGGCTAACCGTATATGGTCGTGACGTGACGGTGCGCATCGCCACGCGCACCGCAGTTGTCCGCTACGAAAGGTGATCGCATATGCAGTCGACGGCCGTTGCCGAGTCCGCAGAGACTTCGGCGGACCTCCCGCCGGGCGCGCCGTTCATTCTCTCCCGACCGCACGGCACCGTGATCGCCGACGGCATCCGCACCGGTTACGACTCCGCCCACGACGCCGCGGCGGCCCTGCGGAGCGGCACCGCGACGTCGGTGGTCGGCGCGCTCGCCTTCGACCCGTCACATCCCGCCGCGCTGATCGCACCACAGACGCTGCGTCATCACCCGGGAAGCTGGTCCCCTCGACTGCAGGCCCTTCCGCGCGTGCGCGCCGGTGCGTCGATTCCCGCGGAGGACGAGCACATTTCCCGGGTCGCCGCCGCCATTCACGTGCTGCGGGAACCCGAGGCCGCACTGCACAAGGTGGTGCTCGCCCGATCGGTCGTCCTGCACGCCGACGAACCGCTGCATCCGCACGCACTGCTCGCGCAACTTGTGGCGAACGACCTCGGCGGCAACGGCTTCAGCGTCGATCTGAGCGCCGCAGGCACAGGCTGGTCGGGACGGCACCTCGTCGGCTCGAGTCCCGAGGTGCTCATCCGTCGCCACGGCGACACCGTGACCTGCCATCCTCTCGCCGGATCCGCTCCCCGGCACACCGATCCCGAGATCGACCGGCTGACCGCGGAAAACCTCGCGTCGTCGGAGAAGAATCTGCGCGAACACGCCCTCGTCGTCGAGGCGCTGCGTGCGAGCCTCGAACCGTTCTGCACCGAGCTCGACATCCCCGACCGGCCCACCCTCACCAGCACACCGCAACTGTGGCATCTCGGCACGCCCGTGTCGGGACGGCTGCGGGACCGCTCGGTGACCGCACTGGACCTCGCCGTCGCCGTGCACCCGACCCCGGCCGTGTGCGGAACCCCCACCGACGCCGCGCGTGCGCTGATCGGCGAACTCGAGGGCGACCGCGGCTTCTACGCCGGCGCCGTGGGCTGGGCCGACGCCGACGGTGACGGCGAATGGATGGTCACCATCCGGTGCGCGCAGATCGACGCCGACCGCACCACCGTCACGGCGTACGCCGGCGGCGGCATCGTCGCCGCCTCCGAACCGGACGACGAACTCGCCGAGACCACAACCAAACTGGGCACAGTCCTCGCCGCACTGGGACTTCCCCGATGAGCGGCACGACACTGGTCGTCGGGGCGGCACAGGGCATCGGGCGGGCCACGGCCGTCACACTGTCGCGGTCCGGCCACCGCCTGGTACTGCTCGATCGTGATGCCGACGGCCTCGCCGCCACCGCGGCACTGCTCGACACCCCGCCGCTCGGCACCGCCGTCACCGACATCCGCGACACCGCCGCCGTCACCGACACCGTCCGCCGGATCGAGGACGAGCACGGACCCATCACCGCACTCGCGCACGTGGCGGGTGTGCTCGAGACCGGATCGGTGCTCGATACCGACCCCGAGAGCTGGCAGCGGGTGTTCGACGTCAACGTCACCGGCCTCGTCAACGTGCTGCGGGCGGTCGGCACCGGAATGCGCGAGCGTGCAGCCGGTTCCATCGTCGTGGTCGGCTCCAACGCCGCGGGCGTCCCCCGCACCGGCATGGGCGCGTACGGCGCGTCCAAGGCCGCCGTCTCGATGATCGTCCGGGTACTCGGTCTCGAGCTGGCCGAATACGGGATCCGCGCCAACATCGTCGCCCCCGGCTCGACGGACACCGCGATGCAGCGATCGCTGTGGTCGGACCCCGCCGACGACACCGGAGCGCGCGGGGCGATCGACGGCGACCTGGGCACGTTCAAGGTCGGTATCCCGCTGGGCCGCATCGCCGACGCCGCCGACATCGCGGACTCCGTCGAGTTCCTGCTGTCGGAGCGGGCACGTCACATCACCATGCAGGCGCTCTACGTCGACGGCGGCGCTACCCTCCGAGCCTGACGACCCCGAACAGCCATGCCCGTGAAAGGACTTTCGATGACCACGAGCGTTCGCGCTCCCCTGGAGACCACCGTCGGCTACCCCGCCGACCTCGCCGCGCGCTACCGTGACGCCGGGTACTGGACGGACGAGACGTTCCAGCAGTTCCTGGGCGCCCGCGCCGAGCAATTCGGGGACGCGATCGCCGTGACCGGGCCGGACGCGTCCGGGGTCGACCGTTCCCTCACCTACCGGCAACTGTCCGACCGCGCCGACCGGCTCGCCGCCGGGCTGCAGTCGTCGGGGGTGCAGCCCGGCGACCGGGTGGTGGTGCAGTTGCCGAATGTCGTCGAGTACGTCGAGGTGATCTTCGCGGTCTTCCGGCTCGGCGCACTGCCGGTGTTCGCGCTTCCCGCGCACCGCGCCCAGGAGATCTCCTACTTCTGCAGCTTCACCGACGCCGCGGCCTACGTCGTCACCGATACGCACGCCGGATTCGACTACCGCACCCTCGCCCGCGACGTGGTGGCCTCGGCCGAGAATCCGCCCCGAATCATCGTGGCCGGGGACGCGGAGGAGTTCACGTCACTCGACGAACTGCGGGCGGCGGAACCGATCTCGGACGGGCCGGCGGTGGGTCCGGAATCCGTGGCATTCCTGCAGCTCTCGGGCGGAACCACCGGGGTGTCGAAGCTGATCCCGCGCACCCACACCGACTACCTGTATTCGGTGCGCGAGTCGGACCGCATCTGCGGTGTCGACGAGAGCACCCGCATGCTCGTCGTTCTGCCTGCGGCGCACAATTTTCCGATGAGCTCACCGGGCATCCTCGGTGTGCTGCACGCCGGTGGTCGCGTGGTGCTCGCGCCGGATCCGAGTCCCGACACCGCGTTCGCGCTCATCGAGAAGGAGGGCGTCACGATCGCGTCGCTGGTGCCGCCGCTCGCGTTGGCGTGGCTCGCCGCCAGTGGTCGCACGGAACGCGACCTCTCGAGCCTCGAGGTGCTGCAGGTGGGCGGTGCCAAATTCAGCGCCGAGGCCGCGAAGCGGGTCCGTCCCGAACTCGGGTGCACGCTGCAGCAGGTCTTCGGGATGGCGGAGGGCCTGGTCAACTACACCCGGCTCGACGACCCGGAAGACACGATCGTCACCACCCAGGGCAGACCGATCAGCCCCGACGACGAGGTCCGGGTCGTCGACGACCGGGGCGAGCCCGTCCCGAACGGCACGTCCGGTCATCTGCTCACCCGCGGCCCGTACACCATCCGCGGGTATTACCGGGCTCCCGAACACAATTCGACGGCGTTCACCGAGGACGGCTTCTACCGCACCGGCGACATCGTCCGGCTCACGGACGACGGCTACCTCGTCGTCGAGGGCCGCGCGAAGGACCAGATCAACCGCGGCGGCGAGAAGGTGGCCGCGGAAGAGGTCGAGAACCATCTCCTCGCACACCCCGCCGTCGCCGACGTCGCGGTGGTGTCGATGCCCGACCCGTATCTCGGTGAACGGAGTTGCGCGTTCGTCGTGGTCCAGGGCGAGCAGCCGAAGGCCGTCGAACTCAAGAAGTTCGTCCGCGGCCGCGGACTCGCCGAATACAAGGTGCCGGACAAGGTCGTGTTCGTCGACGAGTTCCCGGTCACCGGCGTCGGCAAGATCAGCAAGTCCGACCTGCGCCGGGCACTGGAGAAGACGTTCGTGACTTCGTGACCCCACCCGGCTATCGGGACAGTCGCCCCAGCAGCGCGGACGCGACGGCGATCCCGAGCACCGCGGCCGCCACGAGCACCCCGAAGTCCAGCCAGTAGTTCGTCGGCTGGCCGATCAGCAGCCCCCTGAGTGCGGACACCTCGTAACTCAGGGGGTTGGCGCGGCTGATCGCCTGGACCCACCCCGGCATCAATTCCACCGGGTACAGCGCGTTCGACGCGAAGAACAGCGGCATCGTGATCGCCTGCCCGATCCCCATCAGCCGGTCGCGTTTGAGCACCACCCCGGCGATGGCCACCGACAGGCACGAGAAGAACGCCGCTCCCAGCACCACGACCGCGACGACACCCAGAAGTCGCACCGGATACCACGTCATTCCGACGCCGAGCAGCGCCGCCACGACCACGACGACCACGGCCTGGGCCACCGCGCGAACACCGGCCGCGAACGCCTTACCCGTGACGAGAGCCGCACGCGGAGTGGGTGTCACGAGCAGTTTGGTCAGGACCCCGGCGTCGCGTTCCCAGATGATCTGGATGCCGTAGAAGATCGCCACGAAGAGCGCCGACTGGGCGATGATGCCCGGCGCCAGATAGTCCAGGTAGGGGACGCCGCCGGTCGGGATCGCGCGGATGCGGCTGAACGTCTCCCCGAAGATGACGAGCCACAGGATCGGCTGGATCGCGCGGGTCACCAACTCCGTGCGGTCGTGGCGGAGCTTCTGCAATTCGACCAGACAGAACGTGACGATCCGCGACAACAACCGGAGCGCATCCCGGGTCGGCGGTTCAGCCCAGACGGCGGGCAGTGCGGCGGGCGCTACGGACATCCCGGAGCCCTCCCTTCTCGTCGGCGGTGAGGCTGTCACCGGTGAAGTGGCGGAAGACGTCGTCGAGCGTCGCGTCCGGCCCCAGTTCGGCGACGAGTCCCGATGGGGAACCGACCGCCCGCAGTTCGCCGCGGTGCATCAACGCGACCCGATCACACAGCGCCTCGGCCTCTTCCATGTAGTGGGTGGTGAGCAGGACCGTCATCCCGTACTGCTTCTGCATCTCGGTGACGCGGGTCCACACCGAATCCCGCGCCACCGGATCGAGCCCGACCGTCGGTTCGTCGAGCACCAGCACCGACGGCCGGTTGACCAACGCCTGCGCGAGTTCGAGGCGCCGGACCATGCCGCCCGAGAAACTCGACGCGACCCGGTCGGCGACGTCGGCGAGATCCACCGTCTCCAGCACCTCGTCCACCCGGCGCCTGCGTTCGGACCGGGGTACGTCGTACAGGCGGGCGAACCAGGACACGTTCTCACGGGCGGTGAGCGCGCCTTCGATCGACAACTGTTGCGGCACATACCCGAGCAGCCGTCGAACGGCCATCGCCTGGGTGCGCACGTCGAACCCGAAGATGCTCACGTCGCCGCCCTGCAGTGGGAGAAGGGTGTTGAGCAGTCGGATCGTGGTGGTCTTCCCCGCCCCGTTGGGGCCGAGAAGGCCGAAGCACTCCCCCGCCTCGATCACGAGGCTCAGGTCCTTCACCGCGGTGTAGTCCCCAAACGAGTAGGTCACGTGCGACAGTTCCAGCGCGTCGCCTGCCGACCGCTGTCGTGCGGCGGTCTGCGCCCTGCGAAACATCATCTGACGACCTCCCGATCGGTCGGCCCGGCCTGATCCGGGTGGAGCGCTCCGGCGAGGCGGGTGATGGCGGGGATGGCGGATTCGATGGCCTTCCTGTCCTCGGCACTCAGACCGTCGAATGCGGCGGCGACCTCGATGTTGCGGCGGTCGCGCCAACGCTCGACCTGTGCCCGAGCGTCGTCGGTGAGCGCCAGGCGGGCGACGCGGCGGTCGGACTCGTCCCGCACCCGTTCGACCAGCCCGGCGTCGGTCAGTTGCCGCACGAGGGTGGAAACGGTGTTCGCCGCGAGGCCCAGGGCCGCCGCGGCCTCCGCTACGGACGTGCCGGGCCTGCGACGGAGCAGACGCACCAACTCCACCTGTGACCCCGTCAACGGGGTCTCCGGCCACGGCCGCCCGACTCGACGGCGCGTGTGCCGGCGCAGCAATCCGATTGCGGCGAAGAGCTGTTCGGCAGGCGACTCGTTCTGTGCCATGAAATCAATATAGCTCTGTTTCAGAGGTATTACGAGGGCGGCTACGCTCGGGCATGCACACCGAGTTCGGATGATCGAGGGTGACAAGGAGACGTCTGCATGTGCCTGGTCCTGTTCGCCTGGCATACCCGCCCCGATCTCCCCCTCGTCGTCGCGGCCAACCGCGACGAGTTCTACGCCCGCCCCACCGAACCGCTGAGCAGGTGGGACGACGGGTTCCTCGCGGGCCGCGATCTGCTCGCCGGCGGCACCTGGATGGGAATTGCCGACTCCCGGCGATTCGCGGCCGTCACCAACGTCCGCAACGGCGCCCCCTCGACCGGGGCGCGGTCCCGCGGCGCCCTGCCCGTCGACTATCTCTGCGGCGGGCTGTCACCCGCCGACTACGCCGAACAGGTGGCCGCGACCGGCGCCGAGTACGGCAGTTTCAACCTGCTCGTCGGCGACCCCACGGAACTGTGGTGGGCCACCAACCGGCCCCACGGCAGGCGGCAGCGGGTGGAACCCGGCGTCCACGGCCTGTCCAACGCCGAACTCGACACGCCGTGGCCGAAGGTGACCGGCGGCAAGCAGACATTCGCGGCCGCCCTCGCAGCCGACGACGGCAGCCCCGAGGCCGACCCGGGGGCATACTTCGACGTGCTCGCCGGCAGCGACCCCGCACCGTGGGACTCACTGCCCGACACGGGCATCGAACCCGAACTCGAGCGCGCCCTGTCGTCCCGGTTCATTCACTACGGCGACTACGGGACGCGGGCGTCGACACTGCTGCGGGTCCGGCCGGACGGCACCTTCGACATCACCGAACGACGGTTCGACGAGAACGGCCCCACCGGCGAGGTCCGCTTCCCCGCACGTGAGTGACAAAGTGTGCTCCCGCACGCTTTGCCACTCACGTCAGGTGAGGGAGGAACGGATGACGCCCGCCGTCTGATCGAGCGCGACCCGGCTCGGCGACTTCGGCATTCCGCGCAGCCCGAACCCGTCACCGGCCGTCCGGGGAACGACGTGCAGGTGGACGTGGAAGACCTCCTGGCCGGCGGCGATCCCGTCGGCCAGGAACAAGTTGACGCCCTGGGCCCGCATCGGCCCGTGGCGCAGCGCGGTCGCGATGCGCTGTCCCACCGCGAACACCGCCGCGCCGTCGCCCGGGTCGAGGTCGGCGAGCCCGCTCGCGTGCCGCTTCGGGACCACCAGCAGGTGTCCGGAGGTCCACGGCCGGATGTCCATGAACGCCATCACGTCGTCGTCCTCGTGCACGACGCTGGCGTCGGATCGGCCCGACACGATCTCGCAGAAAATGCAGTTCACGGGTAGGCACCTCCGGTGCTTGTGCGCCTTTTCGGTAGTCCCCGCTACCAAAAAGGCGCACGGGCGCTACGCGCCTACAGGATCGGGGACGGCTGGTAGGCGGCTGCCTCAGGGTTGGCGTCGACGAGCTTCTGCACCTGCGCGACGACCGTGGCGACCTGCGACTCGGCGGCACCGATGAACGCCTTCTTGTCGGCGAGGGCCTCGTCGAGGGCGGCCCGGTCGAGGGGCAGGCGGTCGTCGGCGGCCAGACGGTCGAGGAGGTCGGGTTCCCTGCCCTCCTCGCGCATCGCCAGCGCGACGGCGACGGCGTGTTCCTTGATGACCTCGTGCGCCGTCTCCCGACCCACTCCGGCCCGCACCAGGGCCATCAGGACCTTGGTGGTGGCGAGGAACGGCAGGTACCGGGTGAGTTCCTTCTCGATGACGGCGGGGTAGGCGCCGAATTCGGCGAGCACGGTCAGGAACGTCTCGATCAGTCCGTCGATCGCGAAGAACGCGTCCGGCAGCGCGACGCGGCGCACCACCGAGCAGAACACGTCGCCCTCGTTCCACTGCGCGCCCGCGAGCTCGGCGGCCATGGACGCGTACCCGCGCAGCACGACCTGCAGTCCGTTGACGCGCTCGCAGGAGCGGGTGTTCATCTTGTGCGGCATCGCGGACGACCCGACCTGGCCGGGCTGGAAGCCCTCGGTGACCAGTTCGTGGCCGGCCATCAGGCGGATGGTGTGCGCGAACGACGACGGCCCGGCCGCCACCTGCACCAGCGCCGACAGCACGTCGTGGTCCAGCGACCGCGGGTACACCTGGCCGACGCTCGTGAACACGTGGGAGAAGCCGAGGTGCTCGGCGACCTTCTGCTCCAGCGCCTCCAGCTTGGACGCGTCGCCGTCGAGGAGGTCGAGCATGTCCTGCGCGGTGCCCATGGGCCCCTTGATGCCGCGCAGCGGGTAGCGGTCGATCAACTCGCGCAGTCGGGTGAGCGCGACGAGCAGTTCGTCGGCGGCGGACGCGAACCGCTTGCCCAGTGTGGTGGCCTGCGCCGCGACGTTGTGCGACCGGCCTGCCATGACGAGGCTGCCGTACTGGGCGGCCCGCTCGGCCAGCCGGGCGGCGACCGCGACACCGTGCGCGTGGACGTGCTCGAGCGACCGCAGGATCTGCAGCTGCTCGACGTTCTCGGTGAGGTCGCGGCTGGTCAGCCCCTTGTGAACCTGCTCGTGCCCGGCGAGTGCGTTGAATTCCTCGATGCGGGCCTTCACGTCGTGGCGCGTGACGCGCTCGCGGTCGGCGATGGAGTCGAGGTCCACCTGTTCGAGCACCCGCTCGTAGTCGGCGAGCGCCTCGGCCGGCACGTCGATCCCGAGTTCCGCCTGGGCACGCAGCACGGCGAGCCACAGCTGACGCTCGAGGACGATCTTGTGCTCGGGCGACCATAACTCGACGAGTTCGGGGCTGGCGTAACGGTTGGCAAGGACGTTCGGGATGCGGCTCACGAGTCCTCAGTTTACGGCGGTGCTACAGCTCGACGTGGTCCGGCCGGTCGAGGGCCGGCGCGACGACGTCGACGACGTCGAGCAGCATGGCCCGGGCGAGGGCACGCAGGTCGGGGTCGTGTTCGCCGAGCGCGGTCACCAGGGCTCCGTCGACGACGGCGACGAGCCGCCGGAGCTGCTCCTGCCGGACGTCGCGGTCGGAGCGTCGCAGGGCCTCGGTGAGTATGTCGTCGAGTTGCGCGCGCAACCGCAACTGCACCTCGCGCAGTTCGGGGCGACGCGCGCAGGCCGTGAACCGCTCGTACCGGGAGATCAGCCTCTCGCGGCAGTCCTCACTGATCAGTGCCGGTCCGACGAGTAGCTCGAGGAGGAGGTCGACGGTGGATTCGCGGCCGCGGCGCCGGTGCGTGACGTCGTCGACGCGGCTGCGCATGACCGCGAGATCGCGGTTGCCGTTGCATTCGACGGCCTTCGCGATCAGGTCGTCCAGCGACTCGAAATAGTAGGTGGTCGACGCGAGCGGAAGGTCGGCCCGGGTGGCCACCGAGCGGTGCCGGACAGCGTCGAATCCGCCCTCGAGCAGCAGATCGGCGGCAGCCTCGACCAGCGCCTGTCGGCGCCGTTCGCCCTTCGGAGTTGCCGCAGATGACACCAATTCATCCTGCCAGCCGCGGGTGCCGCACCAGGGCAAATTGGACGACAGACCGCGAAGTATGTGGGCGGTGGAGCCCGCCCGCGTAGCGTCGGGACCATGCGGGTGTCGGTGCGGATCGCAGGCGCGGACCGCGGCCGAAACCCTGCCTCGGTCCGAGGTCCTCGAGTTCCCCGGTCTGGGCCACGACGTGCTGCAGTCCTCGGATTGCGCCCCGGCCGTCACGGTCGGCTTTCTCGAGAAACCGGTCGGCAGCTACGACACGAGTTGCCTCGCGCGAGCACAGATGCCGGCCTTCACGACCGGATGAGATCCAGGGGCCGGCAGTTGAGGCGACGGAGCCGCAGGGCGATCGTCACCAGCGCCGGGAATGTCACGGCGAGAAGCGTGAACCGCTGGAGAAGTCCGGCGACGTCGTGCAGCGGGGCACCCTCCGGCATCGCGAACCGGCCCAGCATCACGAAGCATCCCAGTCCGAGGACCCCGGCGACCGCGGTGTACCACGCCAGGCCGCGCCACCGCGGATCGGCGGCGAACCGGCGCGACAGCACCAGCAGCGACAGCGCGCTGCAGGAGAAGAATGTGATCCCCGCGATCACATGGTGGCCGGGGTCGTAGGCGTTCCCGGTCGCGTCCTCACGCAACGGGAACACGGCGGCAAGAACCAGCCCCACCGCCGCAGCGCCGAGCAGGGCCGGTCCCGCCCAGCCGAAGCGTGTCGCCGCGATGCCGCGGTGCAGTCCGGCCGCGAAGATCAGCAGTAGCACGGCGAACGCCAGGAAGTTCAGCTGCTGGATCCACCCACTCGGGTCCGCCTCGAGAGCGCTGATCGGGTCGGCGATCGGGCTGTAGTCGTCCCGGAGGAATACCTCCTGGGCGACGAACCCCGCGGTGAACAGCAGCGGTCCCGCTGCGCCCGCGCGGGCGGCCCACCGCTGGAAGTCGGAGCGCGACACGAGAACTGACGTGTTGACCATGCCTTCGACGCTAGAGCGACGTCACCACCCGGGCATCGGGAAATTCACCCATCCCGCCCCGGCGGAACATGGGTCGTTCTACCCACTGCGGTCAGTTGTCGGGAAGGACGGCTCCGGTCGCCGCGTCGACGTTCACGTCGTAATCCCAGCCCTTGGCGTCGCGGATGTGAATGTGCCACACCGCCGTACCATCCCGCTGCTGCTGCTCGGCGTTCGCGACCGTGCCACCCGGGACCGTCGCGACCGCGATCTGCTCCGCCTGCTGCTGGGTGACCACCCCGCCGGCGGGGGGCGCGGGTGCGGGCGTCGCGGTGGTCTCCCTGTTCTGACTGTCGGGCACCACCGCGCCGGTCGCCGCATCGACATTCACGTCGTAGTCGTAGCCCCGCGTGTCGCGGATGTGGACGTGCCACACCGTCTTACCGTCCCGCTGTTGTTCCTCGGAGTTAACGACCGTGCCACCCGGGACCGTCGCGACGGCGATCTGCTCCGCCTGCTGCTTGGTGACCGCGGATGCCACCGCCGTGCCCGTCGTTGTGGGCGCCGTCGTCGTGGCCGTGGCCGACGCCGTGGCACTGGCAGAGGTCGACGAGGTGTCACTGCTGTCGGAACCGCACCCACCCAGCAGCAGCGCGGAGGCCGCAACAACCGGGATCAGGCTCGCACATCGCACAATTCTGGTGGTCATCGTGGCTCCTCGATCGCTCGACGGCGTGGACCTGCCTGTCAGAGTACGGGAGCGACAACCGACCTCGCGGTAGTTTTCCGCAGTTCTCGCCGGTCCGGGTCAGCCCGTCACCACGCCCGGCACGACCGCCTGCCGAAGCCGCGCCGGGCCAGCACGAGCCAGACGATGGGCAGGAAGACGAGCGGGGGGACGCGGACCAGGGCGACCCACAGGATCGCGGCGAGCACGGCCACCACGAACACGAGTGTCCGCAGCGCCGCGGCCTCCCGTCCCGGATCACGGCGCACGCGATCGGGTTCGGGCACGAAGCGCTGTTTGTCCGGGAGGTCCGCGAAGAGCGGCGTGAGGTCGGCGGCGGTCTTGGCGAGGTACGCCTGACGGACCCTCGCGTCGAACTCGTCGGTCTCGAGCCGTCCGGCTGCGAAATGTTCGGCGAGTGCCGCCGCGGCTTGCTCCCGTTCCACGGTCCCGATGCGGACTCCGCCGGGAACGGGTGGCTGTGGATGACTGATGTCGCTCATGTCGTCGCCTCAGGGCCGGTGTGTAACACTGTAATCCTAGCCACAGTGTAGGCCTTCTAGTCCTGGTCGCGCCCGTGGAAACCTTCCCGGCGCTGCTCCTCCGCCCGTTCCCGGCACCGCCGCACGAACTCGGCTTCCTCCGGGTCGGTGGGCAGCTGACCTCCCTGGTCCTTCTGCGGCCGTCCGACGAGGAGCCACAACACCGAGCCGACGAGCGGAAGCAGCAGCACGATCACCAGCCAGCCCTCCTTCGAGAGGTTCCGGAACTGGTCGTCGTCGGTGGTGATGGCGTCGGCGAAGCACAGGACCCACAACACGAATGCGAACAACGCGATGTACAGCATCGCCGTTCTCCTTGCCTGGCACGCCCGAACACGCAGTGCGCCCAAGTCCATCGAACAACTGCAGCGGCGGCGCCGCAAGAGGCGTGGCCGGGAAACTCCGGCTACAGCCAGCGACCCAGTCGCACCAGCGATTCCCGGACCTCGGCTGTGGATCCGGCGAACGACAGCCGGACCGTCCGGTCGCCGTGGACGGTGTCGAAATCGATGCCCGGGGCCAGCGCCAGACCGGTGTCCTGCAGCAGTCGCGAGCACCATTCCGTCGACGTCGCGCCGTGGGATCCGCCGAGCAGGTGCCCGATGTCGGCGTACACGTAGAACGCGCCGTCGGCGGGCGCCAGGTCGGTGATACCCAGTTCCGGGAGTCCGGTGAGCAGCAGCTCCCGGTTGACGGCGTAGCGCTGGACGTGGCCGTCGAGCTCGGCCCTCGATTCCTCGGTGAACGCGGCGATCGCCGCGTACTGGGAGATGGCGGGCGGGCATACCGTCATGTTCGACGCGAGCCGCTGCAACGGGCGACGCAGCCCCTCGGGCACCAGCATCCAGCCCAGCCGCCAGCCCGTCATCGAGAAGTACTTGGACACCGATCCGACGACGACGGATTCGCGCGACGTCTCCCACGAGCTGGTCATCGCCTGCTCGCCGTATCCGATGCCGTGATAGATCTCGTCGGAGATCAGCAGCGTCCCGTGCTCGTCGCACCAGCGGGCGAGGGCGGCCAATTCGCCGGGGTCGATGACGGTGCCCGTGGGGTTGGCGGGGCTGGCGACGATCAGTCCGGCAGGCGGCTCGGGCAGGGCGTCGAGCATCGCGACCGTCGGCTGGAACCGGGTGTCTGCTCCGCAGTCGATCTCGATGACGGTGCAGCCGAGCGCGGCGAGCGTGTTCCGGTAGGCCGGGTAGCCGGGGCGGGCCACCACGACGGTGTCGCCGACGTCGAACGCGGCGAGGAACAGCAGCGTGAACGCACCCGAGGATCCGGTGGTCACGACGACGTCCTCGGCGTCGACGTCGATACCGGACTTGGCGGAGTGGTATCCGGCGATCGCCTCCCGCAACGGCAGAATGCCGAATGTCTCCGTGTAGCCGAGCAGGTGTCCGTCGAGCACTTCCCGCGTCGCGCGGAGCACCGGCTGCGGCGCGGGAGTGGACGGCTGTCCCGCCGCGAGCGTCAGCACGTCACCGTGGGTGCGCTGACGTTCGGTGGCGGCCTTCCACACGTCCATCACGTGGAAGGTCTGGATGTTGGACCGCTGGGATTCTGGACGCACCCCTTGACGCTAGCGTGACGCGCTCACTGCCCCGCCAACGCGTCCCGCTGCGACTCCACCGTCTCCCGGATCGCCCCCACCACCGCCGCGACCTCCGGTCGGCGCAACGACTCGGGTCGCGCCACGAGCCAGTACGCCAGCGTGGCCTCGACCTGCCCGGGCAGCACCCGCACGAGGTCGGCGTGGCGGTCGGCCATGAAGCACGGCAGCAATCCGATGCCCGCCGACGCCCGGGTGGCCTCGACGTGCACGAACACGTTGGTCGACGTCACCGATTCGCGCATCGAGACGGTGAGGCGGCGCGCGAGGTCGAGTTCGTCGACCTGCAGCATCGAGTCGATGAAGTAGACGAGTGAGTGATCGGCCAGATCTCCCACCTGCCTCGGGGTGCCGTGTTCGGACAGGTACGCCTTCGCGCCGTACAGGCCGAGGGTGTAGTCGGCCAGCCACAGCGCCTCCGCCCGGTGCACCTGCGGCTTGCCCACGACTATCTCGATGTCGAGCCCCGAGCGATGCTGTGAGGCCCGGCGGGTGATCGCGACGATCTCCACGGACACCTCGGGGTGCCTGCTGCGGATCAGTGCGCCGGCGGGTGCCGCGATGTAGGCGCTGAACCCGTCGGTCGCCGATACCCGGACCACGCCCTTCAGGTGGTCGGCGCGGCCGGGTTCGGCGACGAGTCCGTGGACGGCGGCCTCCACGCGTTCGGCCGCGGTCAGCGCCTGCCGCCCGAGGTCGGTGAGTTCCCACCCGCCCGCGGCCTTCACGAGTACCCGGCCGCCGAGGCTTTTCTCCAGACTCGCGATCCGCCGCGAGATGGTCGTGTGGTTGACGCCCAGGTCGTCGRCGGCGGTGTTGAAGCGGCCGGTCCGCCCCACTGCCAGCAGTACGAGCAGGTCATCGGCGCTGGGCAGGGCTGTTCCAGAGGTCACTTGTGCATATTTGCACATGCCGACTGCAGGTTGCGTCATTGTGTGCGCACAAATATGCATCAATACTCGGCAGGACCAATGAACTGTGTCCCCAGTCACAACGGGGTGCGGAGTGTAACGAGGAGCGACAGATGAGCGTCGACGAAACAGCGCACGCGAAGGAAGCCCCGCCGTCCGGGCTGAAGAAGGTGGTCGGCGCGTCCATGGCCGGCACCGTCGTCGAGTGGTACGAGTTCTTCCTCTACGGGACCGCGGCGACGCTCGTGTTCAGCAAGGTCTTCTTCGCGGCCGGCGGCAACGAACTCGACGCGATCATCGCGGCGTTCGTCACGTACGCCGTCGGCTTCGTCGCCCGGCCTCTCGGCGGCATCGTCTTCGGTCACTTCGGCGACAAGTTCGGCCGCAAGCAACTGCTCCAGTTCAGCCTCCTCCTCGTCGGCGCGGCCACGTTCCTGATGGGCTGCCTGCCCACGTACGGCCAGATCGGGTACTGGGCCCCGGCCCTGCTCGTCACTCTCCGCTTCATCCAGGGATTCGCCGTCGGCGGCGAGTGGGGTGGCGCGGTGCTGCTGGTGGCCGAGCACAGCCCGAACAAGTCCCGCGGCTTCTGGTCGTCGTGGCCGCAGGCCGGCGTGCCTGCGGGCAACCTCGTCGCGACCGTCGTCCTGCTGATCCTGACGACGACGCTGTCCGATGCGGCGTTCCTCAGCTGGGGCTGGCGCGTGGCGTTCTGGCTGTCGGCCGTGATCGTCCTCGTCGGCTACTACATCCGCACGAAGGTCACGGACGCCCCGATCTTCATCCAGGCGCAGAAGGAAGCGGAGCACATCAAGGAGACGTCGTTCAGCGTCTTCGAGGTGCTCAGGCGCTACCCCCGCGGCGTGCTGACGGCGATGGGCCTGCGTTTCGGTGAGAACGTCATGTACTACCTGGTGGTCACGTTCTCGATCACCTACCTCAAGGTGGTCGTCCACACGGACACCGCGCAGATCCTCTGGTGGATGCTGATCGCGCATGCGGTGCACTTCGCGGTGATCCCGCTCGTCGGGCGGCTCTCCGACACCATCGGCCGGCGCCCCGTCTACATGATCGGCGCGGTGACCGCGGGCACGTGGGGCTTCTTCGCCTTCCCGATGATGAACAGTGGGCACAACGCCGTCATCCTCGGAGCGATCATCATCGGCCTGGTGTTCCACGCCTTCATGTACGCCGGTCAGCCGGCGATCATGGCCGAGATGTTCCCGACGCGCATGCGGTATTCGGGTGTCTCCCTCGGCTACCAGGTGACGTCGATCGTGGCCGGTTCGCTGGCGCCGATCATCGCGGCCAGCCTGCTCAGCAAATACGACTCGTCCGTTCCGATTGCGATCTACCTGGCGATCGCGTGCCTCGTCACCGTCGTCGCCGTGATCGTCGCCCGGGAGACCAAGGGCATCTCGCTCGAATCGATCGACGAGGCGGACGCCCAGATCCTGGCGGACGAGAAGGCTGCCGGCGCGAAGAACGGGGTCCCCGCATGACCGAGCAGAACCTGACCGGACGCACCGCCCTCGTCACCGGCGGCGCCAGCGGAATCGGCGCAGCCTGCGCCCGGACGCTCGCCGCACGCGGAGCCCACGTCACGGTCGCCGACCTCGACGACGTGGCCGCCAAGAGCCTCGCCGACGAGATCGACGGAACCGCGTGGCACGTCGACCTCCTCGACGCCGATCCGCTCACCGAGCTGCGACTCGAGACCGACATCCTCGTCAACAACGCCGGGATCCAAACCATCAGCCCCATCGAGGAATTCCGCCCCGAGGACTTCCGGCGCATCCAGACGCTGATGGTCGAGGCGCCGTTCCTGCTGATCCGTGCCGCCCTGCCGCACATGTATTCCACGGGATTCGGGCGCATTATCAACGTGTCGTCCGTGCACGGGCTCCGCGCATCGGCGTTCAAGGCCGCATACGTCACCGCCAAGCACGGACTCGAGGGACTGTCGAAGGTGACGGCGCTCGAGGGCGGCCCGCACGGCGTCACCAGCAACTGCGTCAACCCCGGTTACGTGCTGACACCGTTGGTGCAGAAGCAGATCGCGGATCAGGCACAGGTGCATGGCATCAGCGAGTCCGACGTGATCGAGAAGGTGATGCTCACCGAGAGCGCGATCAAGCGACTGGTCGAACCGGCGGAGGTGGCGTCCCTCGTCGCGTGGCTCGCGTCCGCCGACGCAGGCATGGTCACCGGCGCCTCCTACACGATCGACGGAGGATGGACCGCCCGGTGACGTGACGAAAAAGGCGTGCACCCCCGGTTGTTCCGGGGGTGCACGCCTCTCAGCCGTGGGAGGCCTCGACCTCAGGGAATGGCGATGCGTCCCTCGACAGCGGCCAGTCCGATGTCCTTGCGGAAGTGGCTTCCCGGCAGCTTGATCGCGGAGATCTTGGAGTACGCATCCGCGCGCGCCGCGTCGAGGTCCGCTCCGACTCCGACCACGCTGAGCACGCGTCCGCCGGCGGAGATCACCTGATCGTCGACGAGCTTCGTGCCTGCGTGCAGGACGCCGTCACCGTCGGCGCCGGTGATCACGTCGCCGGTGCGCGGGGTGGCCGGGTAGTGCTCGGCCGCGACCACCACGGTCACCGCCGACCCGTCCTGCCATTCGAGTGGCGCGACCTGATCGAGCGTTCCGGTGGCCGCCGCGTTCAGCAGTTCGCCGAGCGGACTCTTCAGCAGCGCGAGGACCGCCTGCGTCTCGGGGTCGCCGAAGCGGCAGTTGAACTCGACCACGGCGGGGCCGTCCTTGCCGATCGCCAGCCCGGCATACAGTAGGCCGCTGAAGGCGCTGCCCCGGGCGACGAGCTCGGCCGCGACCGGCTTCACGACGTCGTCGACGATCTGCGTCACGGTCTGCTCGGGCAGCCACGGCAGCGGCGTGTAGGCGCCCATGCCGCCGGTGTTGGGTCCGGTGTCGCCGTCGCCGACGCGCTTGTGGTCCTGGGCAGGCAGCAGCGGCACGACGGTCTCGCCGTCGACGACGCAGAACAGTGACACCTCGGGACCGTCGAGGAAGGATTCGAGGAGAACGGGGTGACCGTTCTCGAGCAGTTCGGCCGCGTGATCGCGGGCGGCGTCCCGATCGGTGGTGACCACGACACCCTTGCCTGCCGCGAGGCCGTCGTCCTTGACCACCCAGTTGGGCCCGAAGCGGTCGAGTGCCTCGTCCAGCTTGGCGGGCGAGTCGACGATCTCGCTGTGCGCGGTCTTCACACCGGCGGCGGACATGACGTCCTTGGCGAACGCCTTGGAACCCTCGATGCGCGCGGCGTCGGCCGACGGGCCGAAGCAGGCGATGCCTGCCGCGCGGACGGTATCCGCGACACCCAGCACCAGCGGGACCTCGGGACCCACCACGACGAGGTCGGCGTCGAGCTTCTTCGCGAGGGCGGCCACCGCCTCCCCGGACGCGATGTCGACGGGGTGCTGCTCGGCGATCTTGCCGATCCCGGCGTTGCCGGGCGCGCACATCAGGGCAGTGACACCCGGATCGCGAGCGAGGGCGAGAAGGAGGGCATGTTCACGGGCTCCGGAGCCGATAACGAGTACGCGCACGGGTGTCAGCCTACGGGCCGCACCGAACGGGATGTTCGGAGCGTGCGGTCTCGACAGTCCTACCGGTTCGCGTTACCGTACTTCTAGAATTCCGTAATTCCGAATTATCGAATTTCCACAGGTGAAGGGATCTTCTCGATGACGAGGAAGCTGGGCACGCTCACAGCAGCTGTCGTCGGCTCCCACCCCGACGACGTCGCCTTCGTCGTCGACGACGGTCGCGGCCGAACGGTCGAGCACCGCGCCGGCGACACCGTTCCGCTGGCGTCCGCGATCAAGGTGGTGGTGCCACCTGGCCGCCTACGCCCGGGCCGTCGCGTCGGGTGAACTCGACCCGGCCGAGCCGGTACCGCTGTCCGAGTGGAAAACGCTGGTACCTCCCGAACACCGACGGCGGCGCCCACCCGAAGGCTCTGCAGCGGCTCGGTGTCACCGAACCCGACGACACCGTCACGCTCGAGCAGATGGTGACCGCGATGATCCAGGAGAGCGACAACGCCGTCCCCGACTATCTACGCGACCGACTCGGCGACGCCGCCGCGCAGGCCGGCTGGGACGACCTCGAGGTCCCCACCCTGAATGGCAGCCCGCCCCGCCCGGGCTGGACGGGCTGGGTTTCAAGGGCGGCAACCTTCCCGGTGTGGTCACCGAGGCGATGACCGATCCCGACATGATGTCGCAGCTAAGTTGTGCCGTGTGAACGACGAGTACGACGCCCGGCTCGCCGACGTCGAGGCGCGCGTCCACGCCCTCGAATCGGCCCGGCCCGCCGAATCCCCGACACCCGACGTCGGCGAGAGCATCGGGCAGATCGGATATCAGGGCACCGTCGACCTGGGCGGCGAGATCCAGTGGACGATCCGCTACGACGCCGGCGCCACCCTCGACCTGTCCCCCACCGCCGTGTCGAACGTGCTCGCCGCCCTGGGACATCCGACCCGCCTCGAGATCGTCCGCACCCTGCTGCGCGGTCCCGCCGGCGCGGCCGAGTTGCAGACCGCGGTCGGGCTGTCCTCGCCCGGTCAGCTCTACCACCACCTGCGCGTCCTCGGCGGGGCACGCATCGTCGAGCAGGAGTCGAGGAACCACTACCGCATCGCGGCGGCGAAGGTGGTGCCGTTGCTGGTCATCACCCTCGCCGCCGCGGATGTCGGGGAACACCCCCTGTGAGTACTTGTTAACCGCCCGCGGTTAATAAGTACTCACGGGCGACAGCACGGGCTTCGGAAATGGCGTGCGCGACTTTGCGCGGTACGAGCGCGTCGCCGATGATGTGCACGCGTGCGCTTTCCGGTGCGAGTTGCGACCAGTCGCGCGGGCGCCGCTCACCGGCCACGACCACCCGGTCGACGTCGAGGCGCGTCCTCTCCCCCGACAGCGTGTTCTCGAACTCGACCGAGCCGTCGGAGACCGCGACGAGCGACGACAGCACGCGCACGTCGACCGGTTCCCCCGACAGCCGACGCAGGTACTGCACCCGGCCCTCCGCGGGAAGACCCGACGCGAAGGCCGCGGCGGGCGTCAGGACCGTGACGTGGTCGGCACCCGCGGCGAGCGCCGCTTCGACCGTGCTCGCTGCGGGCCAGAGCCCGAATCCGTCGTCGACCACCACGACGTGGCCGGCGCCGCGAAGAGCTCCTCCCCCATCGAGCAACGCCTGAGAGGTGAGCATGGACGACGTTCCCGCCAATTCCTGGGGAAGTTCTTCCACGGCACCGACGGCCAGGACTACGTCATCGAAGTCCGCCAGGTCGTCGGCATTGACGTGGTGCGCCAGACGGATTGCCACCTTCGGCATGTTGTCGGAGTAGTAGTCGAGGAGGCGACGCCAGCCGCTGCGATGCGGCGCGTCTGCCGCTGTCGCAAGCTGGCCTCCGATTCGCTCTCGTTGTTCGAAGAGTGTGACGTCGTGGTCGGGTCCGAGCCGCATCGCGCACTCGAGCCCGGCGGGGCCTGCACCGACGACGGCGATCCGTCTCCGCACTCTCGACCCGCGCGTGGGCCCCAGCGTCAGCGGGTACGCGGGACGTGCGGAATGACCCGGCGGCGCGAGGTCGGGATTGACCGAGCACAGTAGGACGGGGTCGAACGCTCGGCAGTCCTCGTTGCAGGACACGCACGGGCGGATCGACGCCTCGCGGCCGGTCAGTATCTTCCGCGGGAAGTTCGGGTCGGCGATCAGCGGTCGTGCCACACCGACGAGGTCGGCTCCCGATTGCAATGCAGTGTCGATGGACGCACCGATCCGGAACGACTGCGACACGAGCAGCGGGGTCACTGCGGCGGCGCGTAATTGTCCGACCGAATCGAGCAGCGGCGGGTCGGTTACGGCCATGTCCCGGACGTAGGTGGTGCGTACGCCGACCGTGACGTTGACGTAGTCGAAATCGGAGAGGTGCGGTAGTAGGTCGCAGAGACCGTCCATGCTCAGACCTGCCTCGTCGCCGCCGTCGGAAGAGACGCGGACTCCGAGTACGACACCGGGGCAGGCGTCGCGGACCGCGGAGGCGATGCGGTCGAGGATCCGCACACGCTGAGCACCCGTCGCAGCGTCTCGGCCGAGGTTAGTGTTCGGCGAGAGGAATTGCGCAAGTAGATATCCGTGGGCTGCATGCAGTTCGACGACCGGGAAGCCGGCCGACCACGCGTGGACCGCGGATGTGCGGAATGCGTCGACGACCGCGTCGACGTCGGCGCCCGAGAGGGCGCGCGGTCGCGTCGGTTCGCGGGGCGAGCGGACAGCGGACGGCCCGACGGGGTGACTCCACATCTCGGCGCCAAGAGTTTCGCGTCCGAGGTGCACCAGCTGGCAGGCCGCTATGGACCCTTCCTCGGTGATCGCCCGCGCCCGAGCCTCCAGGCCCGCGAGGACTTCGGGACGCCACGCCTCGGTGATGTTGCCGTTGCGATTGGTCGAACCGGGCGACACCACCGTGCCGCCGACGATGAGCATCGCGGCACCGCCGGCCGCGCAGCGTCGCCAGTAGTCGTCGTCGCCGCGTGACGGGAGGCCGCCGGCGACGGCACCCGACGCGTGTGGCGTACCGACGAGCCGGTTTGCCAACCGAAGTGAACCGAGCTGCAGCGGCCTCGCTGCACGTGGAGTCGTCACACGGACCTCCTAAGTGAACTGGATTCACTTCACATTATCAGGTGATTGACATCACACGGCGATTTCCTTAGATTCAAACTGATATCAGTTCAATTTAGCGAGGAGCAACATGTCGTTCGTTCTCGTCCATGGCGCAGGAATGGGTGCCTCCTGCTGGGCGCCTCTCCTCCCCTTGCTCGAAGGTGACACTCTCGCAGTCGATCTCCCAGGACGGGGACGACGGCGCTCCGTCGACCCGCGGTCCGTCACCCTCGACGACTGCGCCGCCGCCGTCATCGGCGACGTGGAGGCGGCGAACCTCGAGGACGTCGTCCTCGTCGCACACTCTTTCGCGGGAGTGACGGCCCCTCGGGTCATGCAGGCACTCGCACACCGACTACGGCACGTCATCTTCCTGTCCGCCGTCGTCCCGCCCGACGGGACGCGAGTGATCGACCAGATCGACCCGGACGTCCGCGCCGCGGTGGAAGCCTCGATAGAAGATGGTGTGTACCGCCAGGATCCGATGGGCGCCGCCGCGATGCTCTGCAACGACATGGACGCGGAACAGACCGACTGGATGATCGCCCAGTTGGTCGACGATTGCGGCGCGCTACTCACGGAGTCCGTCGACCTGTCCGGTCTCCGCGCCGATATACCCCGTACATACGTACGTTTGACCAAGGACACCTGCTATCCACCCGAACTCCAGGAAAGATCTGCTGCCCTCGTCGGCGGCGACACCGCATTCCTCGAATCCGGCCACATGGCCATGGTCACGATTCCCGATCGCGTTGCCGCGCTGCTCAACGGTCTCGCGCCGTAGGCCTCATCCGACTCCTCCATCCGTCACCGAATACACGGGTTCGCATTCGGCGAACCGATACCGGAAGGGCTTTCATGCCATGAGAAGTATGCCGATAAAGCTGATGGCCGTCGCAGTGGTCGCCGCTTTCGCCTCCGCCGCTTGTGGATCCGGCGGTTCCGGTTCCACCGGTCCCGTGTCCGGCACGTGGGACGACGTCGTCGCCGCAGCCAAGGGCGAAGGCAGTGTCCTGCTGTACTCGAGCCAGAACCCCGCCAATCTCGAAGCTCTCAAAGTGGCGTTCGAGCAGGAGTATCCCGAGATCTCCCTCGAATACGTCCGGGGCACCGACGCCGACATCAACCCGAAGGTCGAGGTCGAGAATCAGACGAAACGGGGAACGGCTGATGTGCACATGATGACCGACGCCGCCTGGATCGAGACTGCCGCCGAGTCGGGCACCTACTCGACCGATCTCGTCGGCCCGGCATTCGATGCGCCGGAGTACGAACCGCAGAAGAGCATCATTTCCGACAAGTTCTTCCTGACCAGCGCGGCGGTGTTCGCTCTCGGCTGGAACACGACAGCACTTCCGGGAGGTCTGCAGAAGCCGGCAGACCTCCTCGACCCGGCGTTGAAGGGCAAGATCGGAATCGTCAACCCGTCCGGTATCGCCTCGTACGTCGACTTCTACCGATTCTTCGAGAAGAACTTCGGCGCCGACTATCTCCAGAAGCTCGCGGAGCTGAAGCCGCGGATCTACCCGAGTTCACTGGGGGTCGCGCAGGCCTTGACCTCGGGCGAGATCGTCGCAACCCCGGTAGTGCAACCGCTTGTGCGAGAGAAGGAATCGGGAGCACCGGTGGACTGGGCACTGCCCTCGCCCCCGTGGGGAACCCCGTGGTTCACGCACGCACTGTCCGCGGCGCCGCACCCGAATGCCGCACAGGTGCTGGCGAACTTCATGGTCACCCCCGCCGGCCAGAAGGCGTTGTCACTCGGTTACGCGAGCGCACTCCCCGGCATCGAAGGAAGCGTCGCACAGGCGCAGGACATCGCGCTGCCCAACCCGTCCGACCTGACACCCGAATCGCTCACCGAGTACCAGTCCGATTGGGAAAAGAGATTCATCCAGTGACGACCGACGACGCGCGACTGCGCGACACCTGCGCTCTCGTCACCGGTGCTGCACGAGGGATAGGTGCCGCGACCGCAGAACTCTTCCACGCCCACGGCGCCACGGTCTACCTGGGCGACGTCGACGACGAGGTGGGTGAACGTGTCGCGGCGAAAATCGGTGCGCGAGCGCACTACCGGCACCTCGACGTCACCGACGAATCTCAGTGGACGCGCGTCACCACCGAGATGGCGGATCGCGGGCATCCGATGCGTGTTCTCGTCAACTCCGCGGGCGCCGCATCCAAAGCGTCCATCATGCAGACGTCGCTCGCCGACCTACGACGCATGATCGACCTCAACCTTGTGGGGACTTTCCTCGGCCTGCAGGCCGCAGGCGCCGCCATGACCACGGGCGGATCCGTCGTCAACCTGTCCTCGCTGCGTGGCGTCCTCGCGACGGCCGAGCTCGGTGCATACGGCGCGTCGAAGTTCGGCGTTCGCGCCCTGACCCGAGTCGCGGCGTTGGAGTTCGCGGAATCGAATATCCGGGTCAACGCCGTGTGCCCGGGCAGCATTGAAACGGCAATTACCGCCGGCGCCGACTTCGCCGACGACGACATGGACGCGTATGTGAAAAGCATTCCGCTGCAACGCCGAGGTCTACCGCTCGAGGTGGCGAAGGCCACCCTGTTCCTCGCGTGCGAGGACAGCAGTTACATCACGGGCTCCGATCTCATGATCGACGGCGGAACCTCCGCGGGCGCCAGGACTCCGAAGCGCCCGACGCAGTCATGAGATGAACTGACTTCACTTTATTTTTCCTCGACAAACCACTCGCAACCAAGCAGGTGCCAAGGTGACATCACAATTCAGGGTTTCCAACCTGACCAAGACCTTCGGGTCCAACACCATCGTCGATCAACTCGACCTCGACATTCAGGACGGTGAATTTCTCGTCCTACTCGGCCCCAGCGGTTGCGGGAAGACGACGACCCTACGATGCATCGCCGGTCTCGAGACACCCGAGGGCGGGTCGATCACGTTCAAGGACCACACCGTCTTCGATGCGCCGACCCGCATCAACGTTCCGGCCTACAAGCGCAACATCGGCATGGTCTTCCAGTCCTACGCGCTGTGGCCCAACATGACAGTGCGAGAAAACATCCGGTACCCCTTGAAGGTTCGACGGATGAAGAGCGCCATCGCCGCCGGACAGGTCGAGACCGCCGCAGACATGGTCGATTGCGGAGCCCTGCTCGACCGGTATCCGTCCCAGCTCAGCGGTGGACAGCAACAGCGAGTCGCCGTGGCCCGCGGCCTGGTCGCCCAACCCGACCTGGTGCTGTTCGACGAGCCCCTGAGCAATCTCGACGCACGGCTGCGCGATCAGGTGCGGTCCCAGATTCATCAACTACACCAACGACTGGGCTTCACTGCCGTATTCKTCACCCACGATCAGGCCGAGGCATTTGCGCTCGGTGACCGACTCGCCATCATGAAGGCGGGCAAGATCGAACAGTACGACACCCCGGAGCGGGTCTACCAGACCCCGTCCTCCGACTATGTCGCCGCGTTCATCGGGATGGCGAACCGGCTCGAACTCGTCCGCCGGCACGAGGGGTGGACCACGCGAGCGGGGGCTCCCGTCGATCTCGACGCGGCGGGCGTCCAGGGCGACTACATCAGCGGCGATACGGCTGTGGGACGACTCCGGCCCGAAGACCTCGCACTTCATCATTCACTCGACGAGGTCCGTGCGGGTGACGTCGGCTTCGTCGGCGAACTCGTCACCTCCGAGTACGGAGGCCGCTATTTCGACGTGACGGTCGATGCCGGAGGCGAGCAGTTGTTCGTCCGCGCGGACGCGGAACGACACGGACGCTGGTTGCGTGCTGCCACCATCGGATCTCCTCTGGTGGTGAGCTTCTCGCCCACCAAGCTGCGAGTGTTTCCGCACCCGGACGGTCACGTGGATCTCCAGGTTCCCGTGCTCGCCCAGGCCGCCCGATCGGAGGCGTGATGGCTACGGTTGCGGTGAGTCGCGGCGCACGTCCGTTCGTCGTCAGTACGGTGTGGCGTACCCGACTCGGGTACGGCGCACTGCTGGCGGTTCTGGCGTATCTCGTCGTGCTCCCGCTCTTCCGCTTGCAGTCGCTGGCGTTCGAGGACGGCGGTCGCGGATATCAAGCCCAGTACGGCCGATACGACATCGGTCAGACCATCCGGACCACGATCGCCCTCGCTGTCTCGTCGCTCGCCATCGCCATGGTCCTCGGAACGATCCTTGCGTTCGCGGCGACCAGGCTGCCACGCCGGCTGAGCTTCCTCAGGATCGTCCCCATCCTCCCCATCGTGATGCCCGCGGTGGCCAACGTGGTCGGGTGGGCGTTCCTCCTCTCCCCCGGCCCCGGGTACCTGAACGCGCTCCTGCGGAAACTCCCCTGGTGGAACCACGTCGACTCCGGACCCATCGATGTCTACAGCACACCGTGGATCATCATTCTCACGGGCTTCGGACTCACGTCCTTCGTCTACCTCTTCGTCAGCGCGGGAATGCAGAACATCAGTTCCGAGCACCTCGAGGCAGCACAGATCAGCGGTTCGTCGACGCTCGGCGTGTTCTTTCGTGTAGTGCTCCCGCTGCTTCGCCCCTCCCTGGTTTACGGCGGTGGCATCGCGCTGCTTCTCGGATTGGGCCAGTTCACCGGACCACTCCTGTTGGGACAGAACACCGGCGTGAAGGTTCTCACCACCGAAATGTATCGGCGGGTGTCCGAGTCACCGGCGGACTTCGCCGCTGCAGCCGCGGCGGGCTCGCCGCTCGTCATCTTCGGCGTCGTCGTCGTGCTGGCGCAGAAGATGCTTCTCGGCAATCAGTCACGCTTCGTCACGCACGGCGGAAAGGCATTCGCACCGAACACCGGACGCTCGGCGTGGGCCGCCGTGTGCATCTCCGCGTATGCGATGCTCGCACTCGTCGTTCCGCTGATCGGACTCGCCATCGTGGCCGTGTCTCCCTATTGGTCGGAGACACTGTCCTGGAATCTCTTCACACTCGACAACTTCCGGGCGCTGTTCCGGACGGCGAGCATCGTCGACTCGGTGTACACGAGTCTCCTCACCTCCGTGGTGGCGGTCGCCGTCTGCGTGCCGATCGGTTACCTCACCGCCACGCTGCTCGTACGAGGCCGCACACACAGAGTCCTGGGAACCATCGGTGACATCATCACCGCTCTCCCCCTGGGTATTCCAGCGGTGATCTTCGGCGTCGGGTTCCTGCTCACGTACACCCAGCCTCCGCTGATCCTCTACGGGACCAAAGCGGTCATCATCCTCGTCTACATCGTGCTGATGGTGCCCTTCTCCACCCGGATGCAAATGACGGCGATGCTGTCGCTCGGAGAGACCTACGCCGAGGCGTCGGCAACGAGCGGCGCGAGCCCGTTCGTCACCAATGTGCGGGTGATTCTGCCGCTGATGAGACCGACCGTGCTCAGTTCCGTCGCCTTGATGTTCATCCTGCTAACCCACGAGTTCGCCGCCTCACTGCTCGTCCGTGCCGCCACGACACAGGTGATGGGGACGCTGCTGTTCGACCTGTGGGAGAACGGCTCCTACCCGCTGGTGGCCGCGATGGCTCTTCTCATGACCGCGGTAACCAGCATCGGTGTCGTGGTCGCGATGCTCGTCGGTGGCCGAAACGTGTTGAGCAACCTCTGATATCGACCTTCCCTGCCCGAGCCGAACAAGTGACAAGGAGTCCAGATGACTGTCGGCCCTGACCGACTTCGCGACAAGGTCGTCCTACTGACGGGTGCGACCGGTGGTATCGGCGCGGAGATCGTCCGAAGGCTCGCCGAAGAGGGCGCTCACGTCGTCCTGACCGATCTCGGGAAATCGGTCTGCCAGGACTTGCTCGATACCCTCACCCAGCCCGAGCGACATGCGGCGCTCGCCCTCGACGTCTCCTCCGAGGAACAGTGGGAAGACGTCGTGGCAGCAACCGAGAGCACGTTCGGCGCGCTGCACGCCTTGGTCAACAACGCTGCCATCGGCAGCGTCGCCACAGTCGACGAGGAAACCCGATCACAATGGGACCGGGTGATCGGGGTCGGCCAGACCGGCACGTGGCTGGGTATGAAACACGCCGGGCCGCTGATCGAGCGGAGCGGCGGCGGTTCCATCGTGAACATGTGCTCGATACTGGGAACGGTGGGCGGCCTGGGCAACAGCGTTGCCTACGCAGCCGCCAAAGGCGCAGTCCGCACGATGACCAAGAACGCTGCCCTGCACTGGGCGAAAGCGGGGGTGCGCGTCAACTCTCTGCACCCGGGATTCATCGGTACGCCCCCACTACTCGAGCGCTGGGAGGGCAGCGAGCGTCACCGCGAGATGCTGGCCGGCACCCCGATGGGTCGTCTCGGGCGGGGTGAGGAGATTGCGGCCGTCGTCGCCTTCCTGGCCGGTGACGACTCCACCTTCGTCACCGGCTCGGAGATCTACGCCGACGGTGGGTGGACGGCGGCCTGAGCTGCGCAGACGAACATGGCCTCCGCGTGATGCGGAGGCCATGTTCGTCGGTGTAGCCGTCGGAGCATCAGCGTAGGCGGCACAGCGTCTTTCCCACGGTGCGGCCGTGCAGCATCGCGACGATGGCGTCCGGCGCCGACCCGAGGCCGTCGAACACGGTCTCCTCGACTACGAGGCGACCGTCGCGGAGGTAGCTCCCGACCTCGGCCCGCATGTCGCCGAGCAGATGGTCGTACGCTCCAGCCCGGAAACCCTGCACCGTCAGGTTCTTCGCGACGATCTGAAAGAGATTGCCCGGACTCGGTGCCGCCGTGTCCGCGTCATAGGAGGCGACGGCGCCCGCCATGGCCACCCGGCCGCCTGGCCGGAGGTGATACAGGGCGGCCTCGAGGTGCGCTCCTCCCACGTTGTCGAAATACAGGTCGATGCCGTCGGGTGCCGCGCTTGCGAGCGCTCCGGCCAGGTCCGGGCTGTGGTAGTCGAATGCGGCATCGAGTTTCAGTTCGTCCAGCAGGAACCTGACCTTCTCGCCGGAACCGGTACTGCCGACCACGTAGTGACCTCTGAGTTTTGCAATCTGCGCGGCGAGGCTGCCGACCGCACCCGCGGCCGACGAAATCCACACGGCGTCTCCGCTCGTGAGTCCACCGATGCACTGCAATCCCACGTACGCCGTGAGCCCGGAACTGCCCAGCGCTCCGAGATAGGATTGCGGCGGGTGCACGCTCGTGTCGAGGCGTGTCACGCCGCCTGCCCCGGCCAAGGTTTCGCTGCCCTGCCGGACCACCGCGAACTCGCGAAAACCCTTGATGTGCAGAACCGTGTCGCCCTTCTCGAAGCCGGGGTCACGGGACTCGAGTACCTCGCCGACAGCCAACCCGGTCAGTGTCTCCCCGATGCGGAACGGTGGGAGGTAGCCCGCGGGGCCGGTGGGGCCGAGACGCATCCTGACAGACGGGTCGATCGACGACCACGAGTTGCGCACGAGAATGTCACCGGGCGCCAGTTCTTCCGGAACCGTCACCACGTCGAGGTGGAAATCCGACGGCCGGACCTTCCCCCGGGGATGGTGCGCCAGTTTCAGCTCATGACTCTGCATGGGAATCCTTCCGCACTCAGACGACGGAGAAGACGTCGCGGTCGTCTCGTCTTCGGACTGTGAGCCGGCCGCGATCGACCAACGTGTCGAGGTGGGCGAGGGTCTCACAGGTCGCGATCATTTGATTGAACGGGTCGAGGGTGGAGAACGGCCTCTCGCGACGGGTCCACGTGACCGCGCCTGCGACGGCAATCGCGGTCGCGGGCCCGAGCGAGACCAGCGCATCGCGCATGGCTATGAAGCGCCGGTCGTGATGCGCGAGAAGTTCCTCGACGCGCAGGTGCACGCTCGGTGTCGGATCTCCGTGCGCCGGGAGCAGTTGCGAGTCGGGGCGTTCGAGCATACGGGTCAGCGACTCGAGGTAGCGCCCCAACGGCAGATCCCAGTCGCCGAGTTCGAAGCCGATCGACGGTGTGATCGTGGGCAGGACGTGGTCGCCACTGAAGAGCGCCCCTTGCTCTTCGTCGTGAAAGACCATGTGCCCCTTTGTGTGGCCGGGCGTGTGCACCACGTCGAGTGTGCGCCGTCCGATCCGGACCGGACCTGCGGTGAGCCAGTGGTCGGGCTGTTCCCAGTCCGAGGGGTGGAACGGCTCCGCGGCGGTCAGAACCTCGACCGTGTCCGCAAGGAGGGTGGCACCGGCGCGGCGGAGTTCGTGCAGCGAATCCGTCGGCACGTTACTGCCGAGTGCACTGACGGCTGCCAATCCGTCAGCCTCGGCGATCCCGAGGTGGACGCGGGAGCCGTGACGGCGGCGGAGTTCGATCGCGAACGTGTAGTGATCGCGGTGCACGTGGGTGACATAGATGTCGTGAATCTGCTCGGTGCTGTGCCCGATCCGAAGCAGTGCGCGCTCCATCTCGTCGAAGGTCGTGTCGACTCGCCAGCCACCGTCGATGAGGGCCAGTCCCTCCTCGGTCTCGAGGGCGTAGACGTTCACTGCTCCGAGGCCGTCGCCAGGCATCTGGAGGGGCACTCGGTGCACACCGGGCGCCACCTCGAAGCAGCCCGGTTCCATCCAGTGCGCCCTCATGATTCACCGCTGCCCACTTCGACCATCGTTTTCTCCTCCCCCATGACGAGGATGCGCTTTCCACGCATCTGGCCGACGTTGTCCACTGCGGCTTGCCATTCCGGGCTGGCGAGTGCGGCATCGAGGTCCTCGCGGGAGTCGAAGCTCAGAATCGAGACGCCGTCCCATTCCCGGGACCGGTCGTCCATGGCGTCGAGCACCTCGGTGTGCTGCCAGCGCCGCAGGCCCGGCAGCGGGTAGGTCACGTCGGCATGTTCACCGCGCCACCACTCGATGAACTGCTCATGGCTCCAGTCGTGCGGACGAGCGGCCAAGACGATCAAGTTGTACATCATCACTCCATAACTGACCTGAATTTAGTTCAAATATCGAGAGTAAGAAAAACCACCCCTCCGCACACGCCCGCGTCACGCGCGGACGATGCGCAGGGTGGCGTCGCGAACGTGCTGGTTGAGCTGGTCGAGGGTCATGTCCCCGCCCGGTCGATACCACCGCCACACACTGACGACGAGACCGAGAATCAGCCGGGCCATCAATCGTGGATCACTGTCGGCGAATACGCCCGCACCCATCCCCCGCGCAATGAGAAGAGACCACTCTTCTTCGATCGAGTTCACCAGCGCGCGCGAGGTCTGACGCTCGGCCTCTTCCTTCTCCGATTGGCGGGGAGTGGCGAGCAGATCCATGTGGCTTTGGAGGATGCGCCGCTGAAGGGCGTCCCGCGGGGTCGCTTCCAGAGCGCTGGTGACGGCGGCACTCAACGCCTCGACCGGGTCGTCGATGCCCTCGATCGCGGCGGTGAATCGCTCGAGCGACTGCGCCAGTTCGAGACGCATGATGGTCAGCAGGCAGTGACCCTTCGACTCGAAATAGTGATAGAGCGCCGTCTGGCCGATGCCCACCTCGTCGGCAATCGACGCCCACTTCGTGTGCTCGAAGCCGACCTCCCCGAAGCGTTCGATCGCGGCCGTCAGAATGAGCCCGCGCTTCGAACGCGGACCATCGCGGAGCGTCATGGCTTCTACGGACACGGGTCCCCCATCCATCTGTTTGTTCGGGTCGGTACCTCAGAGACTACCTGAACTGAGGTGAAGTCGGGTCAATATGAGTGGCTGTCGGTACCCGCGAGCAGGCGTGTTGCAAGATCTACCGCATCCGGTCGAGACAGCTTCCCCACCCGATTCTGCGGCAGATCGTCGATCGTGAAGACGAACTCCGGCCACTTGAACTTCGGGAACTCGATGTCTCCGAGATATGCGACGACCTCGTCGAGGGTGATCGGATCGCCGGTACTCACGACCAGGGCCGCGGCACGTTCACCGAGTAGCTCGTCCGGAACGGGGACCACACACACCTGGGACACGGTCGGGATGCGTGCGATCGCGGCCTCGACCTCGTTGATGTCGATGTTGCGGCCCCCGCGAATGATGATCTGCTTCTGGCGCCCCATGACCCGGATGCTGCCGTCTTCGGCGACTTCGACGAGGTCGCCGGTGGGCAGGAATCCGTCCGCGGTGAGTTCCGGGGGTGCGGGAACCCCTGCCCGTGCATAGCCGACGAAGAGGGAAGGCCCCTTGACCTGGGCATCGCCCACGCGGCCCGGTGGCAGAGTAGCGCCGTGTGCGTCGACCGCCCGGACGACGGTCCCGGGGAAGGGACGACCGTCCCGCCCCAGGCGAACGTCCGGTTCGTCCGCGGGCAGCGGGGTCGTGTGCCCGAGACACTCGGACATACCGAACACACGCAGGAATGTGGTGCCGAGGGTCTGCTCGGCGCGGCCGAGCGCGCCGGCATCCATGGGACCGCCGCCGACGGTCATTGCGCGCAGCGACGTCAGCGCTCCCGCAGCGTCCGGCGCGACGGCCAGCTGAAGCGCCATGGTCGGGACGAGCATCGTCCACGCGACCCGGTGTTCCCGGACGATCTGGAGGGCGGTCGCAGGCTTCCAGCCGTCCATGCAGACCATCGGCGCGGCCAGCACGGCGGGGAGATAGAGCCCGAAGCAGAATGC
>NZ_JBFUGT010000040.1:0-42950 GCF_056402775.1 Rhodococcus sp. P3_B8 | reverse complement strand
GGGCGACACCGCGAGCGGACAGCACCACCAGACCGGGTCGCAGCACCTCGACACCGGGCGCCACCGCGTCGACGGCCGAGGCGACYGGCTCGAACAGCCGCGCGTCGCGGTCGGGATCGGCGGTCACCACGTGCAACCGGGGGCACCGGGCCTGGGACTCGCGGCGGCGCAGGCCTCTGCGCACCCCGTCCGCGCGGGCCGGTGCCGAGCAGGCGATCACCCGATTACCCGACGTCACCGCCACCGGATGAGTCGGCGGGAGGTCCGCGGCAGCGGCCGCCGCGACCGCGGGCCAGTCGGGGCACCACAACGCCAGCACCCGGCTCACAGACCCACCACCTCCACCGGCCCGGGGAAGGGGGCGACCTCGAGGGGCGCCACCGGTTCCGGTGCACTCACCCATTCCACCCGGCCCTGCGCCGACCGCACGTCCAATCGGGTGGTGCGCGGCTGGAACGACCGCCCCCGGGCGCACACCGCCAGACTGAGGGAACGCAACCGCCCGCATCCCCGGTCCTGAGATCCGTTGCCCAGTCCGGCGTAACCGTGCACCCGGGCTTCCAGCCGCATCTCCGCGCCGTCCCAGTGTCCGTCCGTGACGACCAGGGTCGCCCCCTTGCTCCGGGCCCGGGCCACCACCGCGCGCGCCCGGGACGGCGCCACCGACGCCCCACCCAGTCCGAGCACCACCAGATCCATTCCGTCCAGGAGCACCGCGGCGATCTCCACCGGATCGGCGCCCGGATCGGGGATCAGGGCCAGCCGTTCCAGCTGCGCCCCCATCTCGACCGCTGCCAGCACCCCGAGCCGGGGATGTCCGATCACCGCGACGTGTCCGCCGCCCGCGGTCACGGACGCGACCAAACCCAGCAGGAGCGAGGTGGCACCCGACACCGACACCACCGAACCGCGCACCAGCCCGCCTCGGGGAAGGAGTTCGGCCAGTGCAGCCGGAACCGGAAGCACCCCGGCAGCATGGGAATCGGGCGCTGCGGACGTGCCCGTCGTGGGGAACGCACTCTCCACCGGGGCGCGGCTCGCCACCGATTCACCGCGCGCGGGGACAGCGGCCATCCGTCGTCGGAGGTAGTCCAGACGCTCCTGCCGGGACAGCCCGGACAACTCGGGAGACCCCGGCACCGGAAACCCCGGCTCGCCGGCCACTTCAGCCAACTCGACACCCCTGACACTCGGCACCAACAGCGGTCGGCAACCACGGGGAAGACGCGGCTCGAACAGACGCTTTGTTCGAACGTATTTTCGAACTCATTTCAAGTAAAGCCGGTCGGTGGAGGCCCGTCAAGTGGACCCCGAACGGCCAGGTCAGGACCGTCGCGCATCCCGTGTCCGCGCAATCCTCTAACCTGAACGCGTGATGGAGCAGGAGCAGAGCGAAAGGGGCATCGGACCCGAATACCTGGTGGCCGGAAGGTACCGCCTGCGGTCCAAACTGGGCGGCGGTGGAATGGGCGCGGTCTGGCTCGCACGGGACACCCTGCTGCACCGCGACGTCGCCATCAAACAGGTCACCACAACGGCCGGACTCGACCCCGACGAGGCCCGCCGTGTCCGCGAACGCACCATGCGGGAAGGGCGCAACGCCGCCAAACTCGCCCACAGCCATTCCATCGCGATGTACGACGTCGCGCTCGAGGCAGGCGAGCCCTGGCTGGTCATGGAGTACCTGCCGTCCCGCAGCCTCGCCCAGGCGATGAACATCGCCGACACACTGCCCCCGCTCGAGGTCGCCCAGATCGGCGCGCAAGTGGCCGACGCGCTCACCGCCGCCCACGCCGCCGGGATCGTGCACCGGGACATCAAGCCGGGCAACATCCTCGTCGCCGACCGCGGCCGCGAACTCGGCACCGTCAAGATCAGCGACTTCGGCATCGCCCGCGCCAAGGGCGACTCCGCCGACACCACGAACGGGGTCATCACCGGCACACCCGCGTACTTCTCCCCCGAGGTCGCCCGCGGCCAGGACCCCACCGAGGCCAGCGACGTCTTCTCGCTCGGTTCCACCCTGTACACCGTCGTCGAGGGCCAGCCGCCATTCGGGATCGACTCCGATTCCATCGCACTCCTGCACCGGGTCGCGAAGGCCGAGATCTACCGTCCCAGTAAGGCCGGACCGCTCACCGACACGCTGCTGCACCTGCTCGAGCCCGACCCGGCGCGTCGCCCGACGATGGCCGAGGCCCGCGACGCCCTGGCCCGGGTGGCCATGGCCGGCGACGGGAACGTCGCGCACCTCGTCGGTTCGCCCGTCTATTCCGCAGACGGCACCATCCCGGCGTGGGCACACCGTTCGACGCCGTTGCCCGACTCACGCCGGCGCAGCAAGCTGGTGAGTTCCACCCAGGCCGGTCTGCCCGCCGTGCCTCAGAGCACACCGCTCAAGAACGTGCCGCGGCCGCTCGGCCGATTGCAGTGGCCGCCGCGCCCGACGAAACCCGCTCCCGGTTCGCCGGCCCCGACCGTCCGCGATCAGGTGGTGGCGTGGGCGCCGATCGCCATGGGTGTCATGGTCGCGATCCTGATCCTGGCCGTGCTCGTGGCCGTGATCGTCCTCCTCGCCCAGCCCTGATACCCCGGGAGGTCAGTCGATCCGCCGGCGGTGCGCCCACCTCGTGAGCGCATTCCGGTTGGACTGCTGCGTCTTCCGCAGCACGTTCGACGCATGCGTTTCGACCGTCTTCACCGAGATCACCAGTTCCTCGGCGATCTCGCGGTACGTGTACCCCCGCGCGAGCAGCCGCAGCACTTCCAGCTCCCGCGGCGTCAGCGAATCCAGCTCCGGATCCAGCTGCGGCTCAGGAGCATTGGAACGCCCGGTGAAAGAGTCCAGCACGAATCCCGCGAGCCTCGGGCTGAACACGGCGTCACCGCCTGCGACCCGGCGCACGCCGTCGGCCAGTTCCGCGCCCGAGATCGTCTTGGTGACGTACCCGCGTGCCCCGGCGCGGATCACGGCGATCACATCCTCGGCGGCGTCGGACACGCTCAGCGCCAGGCACACCGGACCCGACTCGATGCCCCGCAGCACAGCGACACCGCCCCCGTCGGGCATGTGGACGTCGAGCAGCACGACGTGCGGTGAGGTGGCGTTGATCCCGGCCACCGCCTCCGCGACACCGCCCGCCTCGCCCACCACCTCCATGTCCGCTTCCCTGCCGAGCTCGGCGCGGACACCGGAACGGAAAACGGCATGATCATCGACGAGAAAGACACGGTACGGGGGTGTTTCAGGCAAAGTCACTGCAGCTGTTCCTCGCGTGGGCGGTAGTGTCACCCCACTCTAGGTGACGTGCAGGCGCCGGACGTCCCGGAGCCGAACGACCGGAGGAAACCAGTCGTCCTCCTTGTCACTGTCGCCGCCCGCGCCGGAGACGGCGACGAGAACGGTCGAGAATGTACCGATCACCCACCATTTCGTGAGGAAGCCGAACCCTGGCCACGATCCGTCGGGCTTCAGGATGCACAGTCCACACAATGCTTTCCCCGCCGTTGCATGGAACACCGATTGAAGAACGGTTCGGTGCACGAACGACACTGCAATCCAGGAGGACACTGCGGCAGCAAAAGACCACGGCGCGAGTTCCGGCAATGCCTCGCACACCGCCGACAACCCGATCGCCACGCCGATATGGAGGAGCCAGTCGATCGCGAAGGCGGTCGCCCGCCGCAGCCTGCGTGGCGAGGGGTAGCGGGGGTCACCGTGCATGCCGTGCCTGTTCGGTACGCCCGGGCGTGAGTCCACCGTCAGGTCGGTCTTCCGGCAGAAGCTGTGGCTGTCGGGGCCGTTCACGGCAGACGCCCGTCGATCTCGTCGCGGGCCCGCCGGACGTCGTCATCGAGTCCGGTCCGGTCCAGCCCCTCGCCGACGACGGCGCCGGTGAACCTCGGTGTGCCGACCGTCTCCTCCTGCACGTACGAGCCGAGCATGCCCCCGAACTGAGAACGAGGGTCGGTGAACTTCAGCCCGAACGCACCGTTGACCGCACCCTTCACACCTCCCTGAACCGCACCCTTGCCACCCGCCTCGGCGACGTTGCCCCAGTCCATGCTGTCGCGCCGCCCATGTTCCTTCTCGTACCACTGCAGGCCGGCTTCCAACGTCGCCTGCATGGCCGCCGTCCCTGCCGCGCCCTTCAGAGCGCCCATGGCGGCGCGGGTGAGGATCGAGGTGATCAGCTGCCGGATGATCATCCGGACGGTGACCTGTGTGGCCGCTTCCGCCGCGAACGCGGCCGGGCTCGCCGCACCGAACGTCATCGCGCTGGCCACCGCTACCGCGACGAGTTCGGCCGCCAGCGCCACCAGGGCCGCGATGATCGAGAGTTTCGCGACCCGGATGTCGTCGGCCGACCAGTCGAGGGTGTCGCCGAGTTCGTGGAGCAACCCCGACAACTCGCGTAGCGCCCCGTCCCCACCGATCCGCGCCCAGCGCTGCGCCATCGCGGTGTCGACGTCACCACTGACCCCGGACATGGCCGAGCGCATCGCGGCGTCGGCCTCCTCGATGATGTCGTCGAGCGAGGCACCGGCGACCTTCCACCCCTGCCCGAGCCGCTCCATCGCCGTTTCGTCCGCGTCGGGCCAGTCCGCCCCGACGACCTTCTCCGCCAGCCACCGGACACTGCCCGGAACCTCGATGCCCATCAGAACAGCCCGGCGAGGCTGGATGTGGTGCCGCGGTCGGTGTCGTCGAACGAGTCGGCGGTGCTCCTGAGCCTGGATCCGAGCGCGGCCAGCGCCCCGACGGCGAACCCCAACGACTGTCCGGCCGCGTCCGCGGACGGCAGATACCCGCTCGCGAACGTCGTCCCGGTCCCGTCGCCGCCCCAGCATTCCCCCTCGGCCTCGAGGGTCGAGTGCAGTGTGGCGGCGACCTCTGCCATCCGCTGCGACAGTGCGTCGAATCGGGGTGCGACGCTACGCAAATGCATCGGGTCCACCCACAGCTGCGCGCTCACTGCCACCCGCCCCGCAGGACCGGCCGATTCCACCGCGCGTCGTCGGGACCATCGAGGTCCGGTTCCCGCTCGGCCGGGACGCCACCGACGTCGGGCTCGAGGCGCGGGAGGAAGTCCCGAAGACTCGGAGCACCGGGAACGAGGTCCGGCAGATCCGGCAGGGTCTCGGTCGCGGCCACGATCGATCCCATGAGGCGCATCGACTCGGTGTGCGCGGCCTCGCCGCACGCCGGGCGGCTTCGGTCATCGCACGTCCCAGCGACTCGGGGGTGGACCGCCGGAACGCGTCCGGTGCGAGGCGCACGTCCACCACGCCGCCCACCGAGTTCACCACCACCTGCACCAGTCCGTCGGTGGACGCCCCACTCACCCGCAGCTGCGCCACCTGCTGCTGAGCGGCATGCAGTTCCTGCGTCTGCCGGTCGAGCGTGTCCAGCATCGAGTCGATCTGATCCTGCAACTCGTGCTCGCGCACGCGCAGACCCTCACGGTCGAACATGAAATCCCCCCTTGACATCTCGCGTCCCACCCCGCCGCAGCACGGTGCGACCACACGACCCCCACAGTCGTGTCGCCGGCGAACATTACCCCCTCACCGGGACAGCATGCGAGCAGACACGGCGAAAGTGGTGCTCACGCACCCTGACTGAACGGCACGTCCTCGACGCCGGCAGTGTCCGTGTCCTCGGCGGCGCCCGCTGTCGCCCACGTCCGGCCGTTCCGCGGCATGTGGATTCGCACCTCGGTGCCCTTGCCGGGTGCGGACCGCACGTCGACGTGCCCGCCGCGCCGCTCGATCCGTCCACGGATCGACTTCGCCAGGCCCTGACGGTCCGGGGACACCTCGTCGACGTCGAATCCGACGCCGCGGTCCCGGACGAACACACTGACCTGTTCGCGCTCGGCTTCGGCGAACAGGTTGATGTCCGTCTCCCCGGAATGCTTGGCCGCGTTGACCAGAGCCTCCCGCGTCGCACCGAGCACCGCCGTGAAACTCTCCTTCGACAGACCCTCGCCCGTGCCCTCGACGTCGAGCGCCACATCGCCGACCGTCACCGGCCGCACCGTGACGCCGTGATGGTCCTCCACCTCGCCTGCGATGATGCGCAACGCCTCCGCGAGGCTCGAATGGTCGGTGTCTCCCCCACCGAACAACCACTTCCGCAGTTCTCGTTCCTGCCCCCGGGCCAGCCGCGCGACCTCCTGCGGATCGTCGGCCTGCTTCTGGATCAGCGCCAGGGTCTGCAGGACGGAGTCGTGCAGGTGTGACGCGATCTCCTCACGCTCGTCGTTGCGGATCCTGGCGGCACGCTCCGCGCCCAGCGCGCGCCACAGTCGCAACCACAGGGGCACGGTCAGCAGCCCGGCGCCGACGAGGGTGACCACCACGGCCAGCAACGACGAACGCAGCGCAGCCAAGTCGACCTGCGCGAGGATCACCACACCGAGACCCGACACGATCAACGTCACGCCACCGAGGACCCGCGCCCAGGTGAGGACGGTGGGACGCTGCGGCAGCCCGATGACGGTGCGCGGACCTTCCGAATCGAATTCGCGCCACACCAGAGCCGCGCCGACCGCCACCACGATGATCGGCGCGATCACCGAACCGACCCGGCCACTGAACAACCACGACAACGCGGACGCACCGGCCAGGCCGATCGCGATCAGTCCGTACGCTCGCCGCCGCTCGGAGGCACTGGGCTTCTCGGTGTCGGAACCTGCGGCCGTGAAGATCCACAACAGTCCGTAGCCGACGATGCCGGCGCCGGCGAGCGCGGCGAGACACGCGAACGCGACCCGCACCTTCATCACGTCGACGCCCAGCTGATCGGCGATACCACCCGCGACGCCGCCAACGATGCGACCACCGGTCCGGCGTTCGAGCCGCGGCATGGGAATGCCGTCGGGCGGGGCAGGCGCGGTCACGGCGCCCGCGTACTGGGCACCGCCCGCGGACGTGTTCGACACAGGTTGCACATGTTCGATACTGGCACGATCCCCTGGCCACGGCATCAGGGTCCAACCCTGACTTCGGCCCGCGTTCCGGCCCACCCCGACCGGAAAGATCAGGGTAGTTCCCGATGTACGCGCGCCGCGCCGACCGGAACGATGGTCGTATGAGCAATGGGAGCTTCCAAGAGCAGATACAGGATCTGTGGCGGACCCGGCCGGTGCGGTTGCCGGGCCGTGGTCACGTCGCCGGTGTCTGTGCGGGAATCGGCTACCGCTACGGCGTCGATCCCGTACTGATACGAGTCGCCTTCGTCGTGTCCACCATCTTCGGTGGCGCCGGCGTGCTCCTCTACCTGGCGTGCTGGCTCGCCCTCACGAAATCGGGCGACCCGGCCTCCCCCGCGGAGTCGCTGGTGGGACGCGGTCACAGCTCCGACTCGGGCACCAAGACCATCGTCCTTCTCGTCGCACTGGCCATCGCGCTGAGCACCGTCGGCCCCTTCGGTGTCGGCCTCGGCGGCTCCGGCCTGGTCAGCATGGCGTTGATGCTCGGCGGCCTGTGGCTGCTGTATCAGCGGCAGCCGATACCCCCACCGTTGCCCGCCGGCGCCGTTGCCCCGGGTGTCGGGACCGGGTATCCCGGGACGAGTTTCTCGCCCGGTCAGTTCGGCGCCAACCCGTTCGGCCCCGGCACGTACGGTCCGAGTGCCTACGGTCCGGGTGCGTACGGTCCGTACACGAAACTTCCCGACTCCTACACGCCGAGCACGCCGCCGGCCTCCGGCGAGAAGCCGGCCGACGCACCCACGGAGGCACTGAAGCCCGAAGCTGCTGCCGCCCAATCCGATCCGGTGTCGTTCGAGAAGTCCCCACCCCCGGGTCCGCAGGTCGACGCACCCTCGGCCCCGTTCGCGCCGCTCGAACCGCGACCGCCGGCGTGGGACCCGCTCGGGGTCGCCCCGTTCGCATGGGATCTGCCCGAACCGGCCAGGACCACCGCTCCCGCAGTACAACCGGACCGCACCCACTCCCGCCTGACGACGATGGTGATCGGGTTGGCGATCCTCGCGGCCGCGGCGGCGACCGCGTTGTCGGTCGCCACCGGATCCGACTGGTTGAACCCCGGTCGCATCGGCGCCGTTGCGCTCGCCGTCATCGGAGTGGGGTTGCTGATCGGCGGATTTCTGCGCAAGGGCTACGGACTTCTCGTCGTCGCCGGCCCGCTGATCGGTTTCGTGATCCTCGCCTCGATCGTCGGTTCACTCGACCTGAACAGCGAGAACATGGGCGATCGGACCTGGAACCCGGCGACGGCGGCCGCCATCGAGCCCGCCTACTCCGGCGGATTCGGCAGCTTCACGCTCGACCTCCGGAACGTCACTCTCACCGAGGACAAGACGGTCGACGTCAGTGGGCAGTTCGGTGAGGTCGTGGTGCTCCTGCCGCCCGGTATGAACGTCGAGAACCACTGCACCGCGCAGTTCGGCGACGCGCAGTGTCTCCCGGAGGGCCTCGACGGTGGCGTCGACGGCACGGACGGTCACGTCCTGACCCTCAATGCCGATGTCCGATTCGGAAGTGTGGAGGTGCGCCGTGGATGACATCGACGACACTCAGGGCAGCGAACAGACCCGGACGCGGAAGCGCCCGTCGCCACTACTGATCCTCGCAGGATTGGCAGCACTCCTGGTGAGCGGCTGGGCGCTCGCGGGGCCGTTCTCGCTGGAACCGCTCGCGAACGTCGGGTTCCACTGGCTGTTCGTGGTGATCGCGGTGCTGGTCGGCGTGGTGCTCGTGTTCGCACCCAACCGGCGGAAGTAGAGACGCAACCGCACGTGCGCGGTGAGCGAGTCCTCGGACTCACTCACCGCGCACAGTGCGTCACTCCCACTCGATGGTGCCCGGCGGCTTGCTCGTGATGTCCAGCACGACACGGTTGACGTCGTGCACCTCGTTGGTGATCCGGGTGGAGATCCGCTCGAGAACGTCGTAGGGCAGTCGCGTCCAGTCCGCGGTCATCGCGTCCTCACTGGACACGGGGCGGAGCACGATCGGGTGACCGTAGGTGCGTCCGTCACCCTGCACGCCGACGCTGCGGACGTCGGCGAGCAGCACCACGGGGCACTGCCAGATCTGACCGTCGAGCCCGGCGGCCGTCAGCTCTTCGCGCGCAATGGAATCCGCGTGACGCAGGATGTCGAGCCGCTCCTGCGTGACCTCGCCGATGATGCGGATGCCCAGCCCGGGGCCGGGGAACGGCTGGCGTCCCACGATTTCCTCGGGCAGACCCAACTCGCGTCCCACCGCCCGGACCTCGTCCTTGAACAGCAGGCGGAGCGGCTCCACGAGCGTGAACTGCAGGTCTTCCGGCAGKCCGCCGACGTTGTGGTGGCTCTTGATGTTGGCCGTGCCGGTGCCGCCGCCGGATTCCACGACGTCCGGGTACAGCGTGCCCTGCACGAGGAATTCGACCGTGTCGCCGTGCGCGGCGTTCTCGCCCAGCACGTCGCTGACTGCGCCCTCGAAGCTGCGAATGAACTCGCGGCCGATGATCTTACGTTTGGTCTCCGGGTCGGACACCCCCGCCAGCTCACCGATGAAGGTGTCGGCGGCGTCGACCGTGATCAGCTTGGCGCCGGTCGCGGCAACGAAATCCTGTTCGACCTGGGCACGCTCGCCCGCCCGCATCAGACCGTGATCGACGAACACACACGTCAGGTTGTCGCCGATGGCGCGCTGCACGAGCGCCGCCGCGACAGCGGAGTCGACACCGCCGGAGAGCCCGCAGATCGCCTTGCCGTCGMCGACCTGCTCGCGGACCTGCTCGACGAGGGCGTCGGCGATGTTCGCGGCCGTCCATGCGGGAGGAATGCCGGCGATCTCGTGGAGGAACCGGCTGAGCACCTGCTGGCCGTGCGGCGAGTGCAGCACCTCCGGGTGGTACTGCACACCCGCGAGCTTGCGGGCCCGGTCCTCGAACGCGGCGACGGGTGCGCCCTCGCTCGTGGCCGTCACCTCGAAGCCGGCCGGGGCCTCGGTGACCGCGTCGCCGTGGCTCATCCACACGGGCTGACTGGACGGCAGCCCCTCGTGCAGCAGACCGCCCTGCACCTTCAGGTCGGTGCGGCCATACTCACGGGTGCCGGTGTGTGCCACCGTCCCAYCGAGTGCGCCCGCCATGGCCTGGAATCCGTAGCAGATGCCGAACACCGGAATGTCCAGATCGAACAGTGCCGGATCGAGTTGCGGCGCACCGTCCGCGTAGACGCTCGACGGCCCGCCCGACAGCACCACGGCAAGGGGATTCTTGGCCGCGATCTCCTCGACGGTCGCGGTGTGCGGAACCACCTCGGAATAGACCTTGGCCTCACGCACCCGCCGGGCGATCAGCTGCGCGTACTGCGCGCCGAAGTCGACGACGAGGACCGGTCTCTGTTGCTCGATATCTGCCACCGGGTCAGTCTAATCGGCGCAGCTCCGTGGTCTGCGCGACCCCACGACCCGGCCCTCTCGCGCCCTATGCAACGCCGTGCTTCTGCGCGTCGGGCACCACGGAGCTGTTGCGGATCTCGACGATCGGCAGCACCAGCGCGGCGGGCGCCCCCGCCGTGACGACCGGTGCGACCGGGGCGACCGGGTTCAGGCGCCGGTATCCCTCGCCCTGCGCCGGACGCAGGTCCTCCTCGCCCTTGTTCGGCCACAACGAGGCCGCACGCTCGGCCTGCGCCGAGATCGTCAGCGACGGGTTGACGCCCAGGTTCGCGGACACGGCCGACCCGTCGACCACGCTCAGCGTCGGGTAACCCCACACGCGGTGGTACGGGTCGATGACGCCCTTCGACGGTTCCGACGCGATCGTGCAGCCACCGAGGAAGTGCGCGGTGAGCGGGATGTTGAACACGTCGCCCCAGGTGCCGCCCGCGCGACCGTCGATCTTCTCCGCGATCCGGCGGGTCGCCTCGTTGCCTGCCGGGATCCAGCTGGGGTTCGGCTGGCCGTGGCCCTGCTTGCTGGTGACCTTGCGCCGACCGAACAGGCCCTTCTTCGTGTACGTGGTGATGGAGTTGTCGAGGTTCTGCATCACCAGCGCGATGATGGTGCGCTCGCTCCACTTGTACGGGGTGAGGACCTTCAGAGCTTTCGGATCCTTCGCGAGTTCCTTGAGGAACGTCATCCACCGCCGGCCGCCGCCGTCGGTCAGCAGCGTCTGCAGCAGCGCCATCGAGTTCGACCCCTTGCCGTAGCGCACCGGCTCGACGTGGGTGTCGGACGTCGGGTGGAACGACGACGTGATGGCGACGCCCTTCGTGAGCTCGAGCGCGGGGTCCACCTTGTTCTTGGCGGCGCCGAGGATCGACTCCGAATTGGTGCGGGTGAGCACGCCCAGCCGGTCGGAGATCTTGGGCAGCGCGCCCGTCTCCTTCTGGTCGAACAGCAGATGCTGAGTGCCCCACGTGCCCGCGGCCAGGACGACGTTCGCGGCGGTGTACGTCTTGCGGTTCCGGTTCTTCCGCGGCCCGCTGCGCCGGGTGAAGACGTCCCAGGTGCCGTCGGACGCCTCGCGCAGACCGGTGACCGTGGTCATCGGGATGATCTCGGCGCCCGCCCTCTCCGCGAGACCCAGGTAGTTCTTGAGCAGGGTGTTCTTGGCGCCGTGCCGGCATCCGGTCATGCATTCGCCGCACTCGATGCATCCGGTGCGGTCGGGGCCGACGCCGCCGAAGTACGGGTCGGGCACGGTCTTGCCCGCTTCACCGAAGAAGACACCGACCGGGGTCTGGATGAACGTATCGCCCACCCCCATGTCCTCCGCGACCGACTTGATGATCTCGTCGGCGGGGGTCATGTGCGGGTTCTGGACCACGCCCAGCATCTTCCGGGCCTGCTCGTAGTACGGCGTGAGCTCGTCGTGCCAGTCGGTGATGTGCGACCACTGCTTGTCCTGGAAGAAGGAGGCGGGCGGCTTGTAGAGCGTGTTCGCGTAGTTGAGCGAACCGCCACCGACGCCGGCGCCGGCGAGGATGAGGCAGTCGCGCAGCAGGTGGACGCGCTGGATGCCGAAGAAACCGAGGGCGGGCGCCCAGAGGAACTTCTTGAGATCCCAGCTGGTCTTCGCGAAGTCCGCGTCGGCGTAGCGACGGCCCGCCTCGAGGATGCCGACCTTGTAGCCCTTCTCGACCAATCGGAGTGCGGTGACACTGCCACCGAATCCGGATCCGACGATGAGGACGTCGTACTCCGTTGCGCGCTGCTTGCTCATCACTCGACCTCCAACGACACCTGAGTTATTACTCGCCAGTATGCACCCCTCGGCTGTGACAGCTGCCACAAGGGTCACCTAACTGTAACGAGAGGTATCAGGAACGGTCGTGATACCCGCAAACGCACGTCGCCCAATGCCTCATCAGTGCAGTTGAACTGCACCGATGTGACATTGGGCGACGAGAGAAGCGGCGGCGAACGGACGCCTCAGGCGCGGACGGTCAGGCCGACCTTCTGAAATTCCTTCAGATCCGAGTACCCCGACTTCGCCATCGAGCGGCGCAGCCCGCCGACGAAGTTCAGCGAACCGAACGGGTCGTCGGACGGACCCGTGAGGACGCGGTCGAGCGACGGACGGTCACCGAACGAGACCGGCAGCATCGTGCCGCGCGGAACCGAGGGATGCGCCGCGGCCGACGGCCAATACCAGCCGCCACCGGGAGCCTCCGCCGCGACGGCCAGCGGTGCGCCCAGGACTGCGGCGTCCGCGCCACAGGCGATCGCCTTGGCGAGGTCGCCCGAGGAGGTGATGTCGCCGTCCGCGATAACGTGGACGTAGCGTCCACCCGTCTCGTCGAGGTAGTCACGGCGAGCAGCAGCGGCGTCCGCGATGGCCGTGGCCATCGGGAGACCGATGCCCAGCACCTCACCGGTGGTCGTGGCGCCCTCGGTGGAGCCGTATCCGACGATCACACCGGCCGCGCCCGTACGCATCAGGTGCAGCGCGGTGCGGTGATCGCTCACCCCACCGGCCACGACGGGGACGTCGAGCTCGGATATGAACGTCTTGAGGTTCAGCGGCTCGCTGTCGCCGTGCGCGACGTGCTCGGCGGAGATGATCGTGCCGTGCACGACCAGCAGGTCGATGCCCGCCTCGAGCAGCTGCGGGGTGAGCGCCCGGGCGTTCTGCGGGCTGACCCGAACCGCGGTCGTGACACCTGCGTCGCGGACCTGGGCCACGGCAGCGGCCAGAAGCCCCGGCTGCAACGGCGCGGCGTGCAGTTCCTGCAGCTTCTTGATCGGCGCCTCGACGTCGACGTCCGACTCGGCCAGCGCAACGAGTTCGGCGAGCTTCGCCTCGACGTCCGCATGCCGGCCCCACAGACCCTCACCGTTGATGACCCCGAGGCCACCACGCTTGCCGAGTTCGATCGCGAACGACGGCGACACGAGCGCGTCGGTCGGATGCGCCAGCACAGGAATGTCGAACCGGTATGCGTCGAGCTGCCAGGACGTCGACACCTCCTTGGAGGAGCGGGTCCGGCGGGAGGGGACGATGTCGATGTCGTCCAGCTCATAGGTTCGTCGGGCTGTTCGGCCCATGCCGATCTCAACGAGGTCGCGCACGCGCGCCCCTTTCTCGTGAATCGTGACTGGTTGCTAGCGAGCGGTGTAGTTGGGAGCTTCGACCGTCATCGTGATGTCGTGCGGGTGGCTCTCCTTCAGACCCGCAGCGGTGATCTGCACGAACTGCGCGTTCTGCAGTTCCTCGATCGACGACGCTCCCGTGTAGCCCATGGCGGCCCGCAGACCGCCCGTGAGCTGATGGGTGACCTGGGACAGCGGACCGCGGAACGCGACCCGGCCCTCGATGCCCTCCGGAACCAGCTTGTCCTCGGACAGCACGTCGTCCTGGAAGTAGCGGTCCTTGGAATACGACTTCGCGGCGCCACGGCTCTGCATCGCGCCGAGGGAACCCATGCCGCGGTAGCTCTTGTACTGCTTGCCGTTCACGAGGATCAGCTCGCCCGGCGACTCCGCGGTGCCCGCGAGCAGCGAACCGAGCATGGCCGTCGACGCGCCTGCCGCCAGGGCCTTCGCGATGTCGCCGGAGAACTGCAGTCCACCGTCGGCGATCACCGGCACACCGTGCGGCTTGGCTGCGGCGACCGCTTCGAGGATCGCAGTGATCTGCGGGGCGCCGACACCGGCGATGACGCGGGTGGTGCAGATGGAGCCGGGGCCGACACCGACCTTGACCGCGTCCACACCTGCCTCGATGAGAGCGGCCGCACCGCCGCGGGTGGCGACGTTGCCGCCGATGATCTGCACGCGCTCGTCAACCTCGGCCTTGAGCTTCGAGATCATGTCCAGCACGCCGGCCGAATGACCGTGGGCGCTGTCGACGACGAGCACGTCCACTCCGGCGTCGGTGAGAGCCATTGCGCGGCTCCACGCCTCGTCACCCACACCCACGGCGGCACCGACGAGGAGCCGGCCGTCGCGGTCCTTGGTGGCGTCCGGGTGCTGCTCGGTCTTCACGAAGTCCTTGACCGTGATGAGGCCGGTGAGCTTGCCCTGACCGTCCACGATCGGCAGCTTCTCGATCTTGTGGCGGCGGAGCAGACCCAGCGCCACCTCCGCGGTGACACCCTCCTGCGCGGTGATCAGCGGGGCCTTCGTCATGACCTCGGACACGGCGCGGTTCTGGTCGACCTCGAAGCGCATGTCGCGGTTGGTGATGATGCCGACGAGCTGCCCCGCCTCGTCGGTGACCGGAAGTCCGGAGATCCGGAAGCGGGCGCACTTGGCGTCGACCTCGGCGAGAGTGTCGGACGGCTTGCAGGTGACCGGGTCGGTGACCATTCCCGCCTCGGACCGCTTGACCGTCTCCACCTGCCCGGCCTGGGCCTCCACCGACAGGTTGCGGTGCAGGACGCCCATGCCACCGGCGCGGGCCATGGCGATGGCCATCCGCGCCTCGGTGACGGTGTCCATCGCGGAGCTGACGAGCGGCACTCGCAGCCGGATGTCCCTGGTCAGCTGGCTGGACGTGTCGACCTGGCCGGGGATGACATTCGACGCCGCCGGCAAGAGCAGGACGTCGTCGTACGTGAGACCCAGCATCGCGACCTTGTTCGGGTCGTCACCGCCGGTGTGTACATGCCCTGCTGAACTTGTCATGCGGTTCGGGCCCTCCATGGAACATAGGTGCGGCGCCGGTGGCGCCGTCTGCGGACATTCAGATCTTCGATCTGGTGGAAACTTTCGGGAACACGGATACAAGAAAAAGGCCGGAGCGACGATCGATATTCCCAGCTCCACAAACCATGATATCGGCTCGACGCGATCACCACGGAGCCCACCCACGCTGGGCGTACGCCGAACGGCTGGCGCAGACCGGGCTGACCTGCGTACCGTGGTGCTGTGCGCGATCAACTGCCTCCAGGTCTGCCCCCGGACCCCTTCGCCGGCGACCCCGCCGACCCGTCCGCAGCTCTCGACGCGATCGAACCGGGCCAACCACTCGACCCCCACGAGCGTCTCGCCGTGGAGGAAGATCTGGCCGACCTCGCCGTGTACGAGGCGCTGCTGGCACATCGCGGGATCCGCGGTCTCGTCGTCTGCTGCGAAGACTGCCAGCAAGATCACTACCACGATTGGGACATGCTTCGTGCCAACCTCCTCCAGCTTCTGGTCGACGGCACCGTGCGCCCGCACGAGCCCGCCTACGACCCGACACCCGAGGCATACGTCACCTGGGACTACTGCCGCGGCTACGCGGACGCCTCGATGAACGACGCTCTGCACGGAGACGGTTTCGACGCCTGATCCGGCACAACCCGATACAGACCACTGTGGCCCGACACGCGAAGTGTCGGGCCACAGTGGTCTGTGCGGGAGGGCCGCCGAACCGCTAGCTGGTGGGCGGTAGCACCGGGACCGGGGTCGTGGTGGTGGGCAGCGGCACCGTCGAGGGCTCCTGCGGCGGCTGCTGGGTGGACGGCTCCGTCGCCGGAGTGTCCGAGGGCAGCGTCGGAACCAACATGATCGTGGGATCCGGGCTCATGGGCGGCACCGTTTCGGGCGGAGGCGGCGGCAGCGTGGGCAGCTGTGGCAGCGGGATGGGCGGCAGTCCCGGAATCTGCAGATCCGTCGGCAGGGTTCCCGGCAACTGCTCGATTCCCGGCAGTGTCGTCGAACCGGGTGTGCCCGGCACGGTGGCCGGCAACTCGGTGGCCTGCGTCGGCGCATCCGTCGTGGTGGTACCGGGCGTCGTCGTCGCAGGCGGCGTGGTGGGAGCGATCTTCTCGACCTCCGCGGCGAGCTTCGCCCGCCACACGTCGAGTTCGTTGCGCATGTCGGCGTCGCGTACCCCGCCGGAACGGTCGGCGGCGCCCTCGAGCAGGTTCTTCGCCGCCTCCGCGTCGCCCGCGGCGATCAGCCGCTCGGCCTCCTGCAGCTGCGACGCGGTGTCGATCTGCGCGACGGTCGAATCGGCCTGCTGGCTGAACACGACCGACTTGACGCTCCACAGCGGATCGCCGGGTGCGGCGTTGTACGAGAAGATGGTGGCGCCACCCATGACGACCGCGATCGCGGCGGCAGCGCCTGCGATGGGTCGCAACAAGCGGAGCTTGCTGCGGGCAGCGCTGCGTGCGGAACGGGCGTCCGAGGCGTCGATCGCCGCGATCACGTCGTCCAGCAGCGGCCCGGTCGGCATCGGCGTCGCCACGATGTCGGCGCGCCAATTGGTCAGCAGAAGCGCGAGCTCGTACTGTTCCGGCGAATCCGTTGCGACGGGACCGCCGCCGGCGATCGCGTCGATCAAAGCGTCGTCGCGGCGCACTGCCGCGACGTTCACCGGTGCGTCGTCTCCTGGGAGATCGGCATTGGGATTGCCGTTGCGCTTGATGCCCCTAGCCAAACCTCTCACCTGCCCTCGTCACTTCTTTTTTCAGTTTCGCGATGGCTCGGTGTTGAGCCACGCGGACAGCTCCCGCGGTACTACCCACGGCCGCGGCCGTCTCCTCGGCTGACATACCGACCACGAGGCGGAGGATCAAGATCTCCCGGTGCTTCTCCGGCAGCGTGCTCAGCAGTTCGTTCATCTGCCTGCTTGCTTCCGAGTCCAGCGCCCTCTGTTCGGGTCCGTCATCGTTGGCTACGACATCCGGTACTTCGGCGACGGGCTCCGACTTGTTACGGGCGGAGTTCCGATGCGCGTCGGCGACCTTGTGCGCGGCGATCCCGTAGACGAATGCCATGAACGGCCGGCCTTGATCCTCGTAACGAGGCAAGGCCGTCATCACGGCGAGGCACACTTCTTGTGCCACGTCGTCCGCGGAGAGTTGTCCCCTCTCCGCAGCACCGACCCTGGCTCTGCAGTAACGCACAACCAAGGGCCGAATGTTTTCCAGGACCAGAGCTAAAGCGGCCCGGTCACCCTGCGTTGCAGCGGCGACTGCGGAGTCCAACTCCTCGCTCGTATTAGTCATCGTTGCTGAATATCCTGGCGTTACAGTGGCACCTCCCCCGATGGGTGTGCTCCCGCTCTCAGCGGAACACTCCAAGAGTAACGGTGCGGACCGAACGGTATTCGCCCGGATTCGCAGCGATTCGCGCGCAACCCGGCCGCACGGGGCTCGACCAGCGGAGTCAGATTCGGAAGCGCCCACCTCGCGCCCTGATGACGGCTTCGCACTCCGTACGCACGGCCTCCGCAGGTGAGTCGGATGTCACACCACTCAGCACCATCGCAGCTGCCCACTTCAGAGGTATCAAGCCGTACCGATCGCACCGCTCGAGCACATCCGCGGCAAGCCGCGCCGCCGGACCCGAATCGGGCTCCCCCGTCATGGACGCGCTCCGCAGCAGATCCGATTTGACGCGGTGTCGCGCAGATCCGGCGGCCTCCGAAATTTCCGCAGCGGTCTCGGCGTGGCGGCGCGCCGAGGCGAAGTCTCCGCCCGCGAGAAACAACTCCGCACTCACCCAGTGCCTGCGGACGCGCTGGCGCCACAGCTCGTCGGGAGCACGCTCGTCCAGATGCTCGGAGCACCTGCCGAGAAGCCGCCGGCCCAGTGCCAGCCGGCCGCACCCCAGCGCGTCGGCGGCCAGCCCCGTCAGCGCGTCGCACCGCGCTTCGCGAACCAGGACGCCGTCCTCGTCGCCCGGACGCGTCCCGACGGCGGCGAGAGCCCGGCCGTCGAACCCGGACGCCACACCGTGCCAGCCGAGCTGCCTCAGCAACGACGCCTGCGTGCTCCAGGCGAGCGAGACGACCGCAGGCTCGGCCACCCCGCCCCGCGTCAGTGCGTCCAGCTCTGCGCGGGATCGGGCGTAGTGCCCCCGGGCACCCCACGCCACCGCTCGCATCCAGCGCTCGACGGGAACGTCGGACGCCGGCAGCGGGCACGCGCCCGGGTCGGCGCCGAAAGCCGCGCGGATCAACGAATTCGTGGCGTCGGAACGGAGACTGGAGTCGGGCACGCCGAGATCATCGCATCGTCCGGCCGCCCCGCGGTCAGGTGACCGCGGTGACGGCGTCCACGGCCTCGTCCAGCGTGCCCAGCACCGCGATCGATCGGGGCAGCGACTGCGTCCGGCATCCAGGGCCGCCCGCGAGCATCGTCAACCCGGTGCGCCTGCGGCGGATCGCCCGCAGGAGAGACGGGAGGTCGCATCCGGCGGCGGGAAACCACAGGACGATCGCGTCCGGCTCGGTGTTGGTCACGGCAGCGAGAAGCGCCGACCGGCACAGGGGCAGCGCGATCCGCGTGTCCACCGCGGCCGTGGCCAGGGCGGCGCCCAGGGCCCGGAATTCGAGGCTGTACGGGTCGGCGGGAACTGAGTCCGATAGATCCGCCGGCACGTGCACGAGCAGGACACGGCCACCACCGCCGATCGGCGCGTCCAGCGTCATCGTGGACAGGATTCCTGCAACGCATTCGGCGAATACGCGGACACTCGCAGCCGCAGCCTCCGAATTCCTGCCCTCGTCCGCCCATTCGAGCACCGGAACGACCAGGGTCGTCCACATGGAGCTGAATCCCCGCTCCGCGACGGCCCGCACGACGATCCGCCGGATTGTCACGACGTCTCGCGCCAGCAACGCACCCGATAAATTCCGGACGGACGCCTCGGCGCCGCCGAGGCCGGAAAAGGATGACAAAAGGTTCGACGGGTCTGTTTCCGTCCCGTTCACCGAGTTGTCACCCAGATTTTTCACACCCGGTCGGTGGTCGCTTTCTGACGAATATGTAGCCATTGCGTTAATCGCATATCTCGCGGCCTCCGCGGAGTTTGCACCACCGTCCAGAGCGTGTTGCATGCATTCGAGCCGGGCAACGTCGCGCGGCGTGTATCGCCGGTGACTTCCCTGCGCGTGCACGGAGGGTCCGATGCCGTATCTGCGGTCCCAGGTGCGGAGCGTCGACGGAGCGACCCCGAGCTTTCTGGCCAGGGCGGATACCGAGATCGTCGGTCCCTCGTCCGGGGGTCCGGAAGGGGGCTGGGTGTGAGGCTCCGCGGGCTGGGGCACCCGCACATCGTCGCCCGTGACCGGGGGTCTTTCAACCCGAAACGGAATCACGGAACCGCGGGAAAGTAAATATTTTCCAGGTTAACTTTCAGCTCGTGGGATATGTAAATCGCCACTGTGAACAACTATTGACGCGATTTCACAACCGACTCTACGGTTAGCGACGTGAATGATTAGTGGCTTGAACGTACCTACGAGCCCACGGTCCGCTCGTCGCCCGAGGCGAGCTTGCAGCTAAGGAGTCCACATGCCTGCACCCAACCACCTGCCCGGCCCGAACGCCGATATCTGGGATTGGCAGATGCACGGACTGTGCCGCGGGGTCGACTCCTCGATGTTCTTCCATCCCGACGGAGAGCGTGGCCGGGCGCGCGCGCAGCGGGAGACCCGCGCCAAGGAGATGTGCAGACGCTGCCCGGTCCTCGCCCAGTGCCGCAATCACGCGCTGAGCGTGTCCGAGCCGTACGGGATCTGGGGCGGAATGTCCGAAACGGAACGCGAGATGCACGCCCGGCACAGACGCGGCCGGATAGCCGTCTGACCGCTTCACCACACTCACCGGGGAACCCTCGTCGCCGCGCGGGGGTTCCCCGCGTCACATCGACACCCTCGACACCCATCCACCGCGACGCGGTCTCCGAATGCCTACCGGCTGGAGGAGATGAGTGGATGTGCACGCTACCGTGGTTCTCGATGAAGCGAGACGACCTCCGGTGACGAACCCCGAGGGCAACACTCCAGCGGCCGACGTGTGCTCGGCGGACGCAGCCGGGGCACACCGGGCCCGAACCACCGAATCCACCGAGCTCCACGACACCATGGCCCGCGTCGCGAACGGGGACGCCGACGCGTTCGCCGAACTCTACGACCGGACGAGCGCCCGGGTACACGGCATGGTTCTGCGGGTCCTGCGCGACCCCGGGTACGCGGAGGAGACGACACAGGAGGTCTTCCTCCAGGCGTGGCGCACCGCATCGAACTTCGATCCGGCCCGCGGCTCCGTACTGTCCTGGCTGATGACGCTCGCGCACCGCCGGGCGGTCGACCGCGTGCGGTCGGAGCAGGCGGGCACCGACCGCGAGACGCTCTACGAGACCACCAACATCGCCGGGCCGTTCGACCACGTCACCGAGGAGGTGACCCGCCGGCTCGAGCATCAATCGGTGCTCGCCTGCCTGGACTCGCTCACGGACACGCAGCGTGAGTCCGTCGCGATGGCGTACTACGACGGCCGCACCTACCGGGAGGTCGCCTCCCAGCTGGGGGTCGCCCTGTCCACGGTGAAGACGCGCATCCGTGACGGACTGACGCGTCTTCGCGGGTGCCTGGGGGGTCTGTGACATGAACGACGAACTCGTGGGCATGGCCTACCCGTACGCACTCGATGCACTGGACGACAGTGAGCGCCGCGAACTCGACACCGATCTCGCAACCACCGACGAGGACACCCGCTCCACGTTCACCGACGAGGTCCGGCGGATCCGCGAAGCGTTCGCGGTGGTGAGTGCAGTGGGAGCCGTCGACCCCCCGCCCCGGGTGCGGACGCGAGTCCTCGACGAGGTCAGGCAATCCGCGTCCGGGCCGACATCGCTCACCGAACGCCGCACCCGCCGGCGCCGCTGGCAGGTCGCCGTCGCCGCCGCCGCGGCCGTCGGGGTGCTCGCCGGCGGAACGGTGATCGTCCGGCAGCTCACGGAAGGTCCGGCGCCGACCGTGGCGGAGCAGGTTCTCGACGCCTCCGACGTGCACTCGTCGACGAGTGCGATCGCGGCCGGCGGGTCCGCGACCGCCAACTACTCGAAGTCGCAGGACGCGGTGGTGTTCGTGCTGGACGGTGTCGCCCCGCCCAGCGCCGACACCGTGTACCAGCTGTGGCTGATGCCGGCGTCCGGGGACGCGCCCGTGCCCGCGGGAACCCTCTCTCCCGGAGAGGTGCAGCCGACCACGACGATCGTCCTCGACGACGTGGGGTCGATGTCGAAGCTGGCCGTCACCGTCGAACCGCCCGGAGGATCACCCCAGCCGACGTCGGAACCGTTCGCGGTGCTGCAACTGAGCTGAGCCGGCGCCTGCCGGCAGAAGAAACCCCCGCGCGGTGATCCGCACGGGGGTTTCTTCGCTCGAACGATCGGAGCCGATCGGTCGCGACGGGCAGAGCCTAGTGGCTGTGCCCGTGACCGGTCTGCTGCTCGTCCTCTTCCGCCGGCTTCTCGACCACGGCGCTCTCCGTGGTGAGGATCATCCGCGCGACCGAGGCCGCGTTGACGACCGCGGAGCGGGTGACCTTCACGGGGTCGACGACACCGTCGGCGAGCAGGTCGCCGTAGGTCAGGGTCGCGGCGTTGAAACCGTCGCCCTTGGGCTGCTCGGCAACCTTGCTGGTGACGACGGAACCGTCGAGACCGGCATTGCTGGCGATCCAGTACAGCGGCGCCTGCAGTGCTTCGCGCACGACCTTGACGCCCGTGGCCTCGTCACCGGTCAGACCGAGGTTGTCGGCCAGCTCGGTGCTCGCCTGGACGAGGGCGGAACCGCCACCGGGGACGATGCCCTCGGCGACAGCAGCCTTCGCGGCGTTGACGGCGTCCTCGACGCGGAACTTGCGCTCCTTGAGGTCCGTCTCCGTGGCCGCGCCGACCTTGATGACGGCGACGCCACCGGCCAGCTTCGCCAGACGCTCTTCGAGCTTCTCGCGATCCCAGTCGGAGTCGGTGTTCTCGATCTCGCGGCGCAGCTGCGCGACGCGACCCTTGATGTCGTCGTCGGTTCCGGCGCCGTCGACGATCGTGGTCTCGTCCTTGCTGACCACGACGCGGCGTGCGCTGCCGAGCAGGTCCAGCCCGGCGTCCTTCAGCGTGAGGCCGACGTCGGAGTTGATGACCGTGCCACCGGTGACGACGGCGAGGTCGTCGAGGAACGCCTTCCGGCGGTCACCGAAGAACGGCGCCTTGACGGCGACGGCCTTGATGGTCTTCCGGATGGAGTTGACCACGAGCGTCGAGAGCACCTCGCCCTCGACGTCCTCCGCGATGATGAGGAGGGGCTTGCCGCTCTCGGCAACCTTCTCCAGCAGCGGCAGGAAATCGGGCAGGGACGTGATCTTCTCGCGGTACAGCAGCACGAGAGCGTCCTCGTACACGGCCTTCTGTGCATCGAGGTCCGTGACGAAGTACGGCGACAGGTATCCCTTGTCGAACTGGACGCCCTCGGTGATCACGAGCTCGGTCGCCAGGGTCGAGGATTCCTCGACCGTCACGACGCCGTCGGTGCCGACGCGGGTGAGCGCCTCGCCGACCATTTCGCCGATCTCCTCGTCACGCGAGGACACGGTCGCGACCTGGGCGATGGACGTCTTGCCCTCGACCGGCTTCGCGGCGGCGAGGAGTGCCTCGACGACCTTGTCGGCCGCGGCGTTGATGCCGATGCCGAGCGCCATCGGGTTCGCACCCGCGGCGATGTTCTTCAGACCGCCCCGCACGATGGCCTGAGCCAGCACGGTCGCGGTGGTGGTTCCGTCGCCTGCGACGTCGTTGGTCTTGGTGGCGACGCTCTTGACGAGCTGCGCGCCGAGGTTCTCGAACGGGTCCTCGAGCTCGATTTCCCGGGCGATGCTGACGCCGTCGTTGGTGACGGTCGGGCCGCCGAAGGCCTTCGCCAGCACTACGTGGCGGCCACGCGGACCCAAGGTCACCTTGACCGCGTCGGCAAGCTTGTCGACTCCACGCTCGAGAGACCGGCGTGCGACCTCGTTGAACTCAATCTGCTTGGACATGTGTTCTGTCTTCTCCTGGATCTCAGGGTTACGCGCGTGAACGCACTCCGCCCCGGGATCCTGTGGGGACTCCGGGGCGGATCACGTATGGCTTACTTGGAGACGACAGCCAGCACGTCGCGTGCCGACAGGATCAGGTACTCCTGGCCGGCGTACTTGATCTCGGTTCCGCCGTAYTTGGAGTAGATGACCGTGTCACCCTCCTTGACGTCGACCGGGATGCGGTTGCCCTGCTCGTTGACGCGGCCTTCGCCGACTGCGACGACGGTGCCCTCCTGGGGCTTCTCCTTGGCCGTGTCGGGAATGACCAGGCCGGAGGCAGTCGTCGTCTCAGCCTCGTTGGCCTGGACGAGGATCTTGTCCTCGAGCGGCTTGATGTTGACGCTCGCCACGATGAGCCCTCCACTTTGGGGTATGCGGGTCCGGAGACTTCTCCGGACTCCTGTTTGAGTGTTCCGTTTACGGCACTTCACACAGCCCCGTCGTCGCGGGTGCCGGAGCTCGATCGGCGCCACTTGGCACTCTATACGTGAGAGTGCCAACGCTCAAGGAGAAGGGGGTGGTAAACCGCGCCGACCGAATGTCGGCCTGTCTCACGGGTCGTCACCTAAGGTTCGTCTGGTGTCTGACATCAATCGGCGTAGATTCCTGACATTTGCCGGACTCGGGGCGATCGGAACAGTGGGATTCGGAGCACGCCCGTGGGGGTTGCAGTACGCGGGCGCGGCGCCTCTTCCCACGTCCGGGGCCGGCACCACCCTCGAAGCGGTGGCCGTCCCCCTCGGCAGCTCCGGCTACCGCAGGCTCGGCGCGGGACCGGGGTGGCCGACGATCGTCCGCACCGAACTCGCCGAGGCGCGCAGCGGGCGCGAGGACCGGCGCACCGCCCTCGCCTCCCTCGTCCAGCTCACGGACGTCCACCTGGTCGACGCCCAGTCCCCGATGCGTTTCGAATACGTGCACCCCTTCACGGGGTCCGCGTTCCGCCCGCACGAGACACTCACCGCACAGGGCCTCGTCGCCCTGGTCGCACGCGTCAACGCGCTCGCGTCCGGCCCGCACACCCAGCGCCCGTTCGACGCGGTCGTGAGTACCGGCGACAACACCGACAACAAGGAGTTCGCCGAACTCGGCTGGTTCCTCACCGCACTCAACGGCGGCACCATCGTCCCCAACACGGGCGCACCCGACCGCTACGAAGGCGTGCAGAACTCGGGTGCGGAACTGTACTGGAACCCGGAGTCCTCCCTCCAGGACATGTACAAGAAGGCCGGGTTCCCCGAGATACCCGGCCTGCTCGGCGCGGCGATCTCTCCCGTCACGAGCCCCGGCCTCCGCACCCCCTGGTATTGCGTCTTCGGCAATCACGACGACTCGGTGCAGGGCACCGTCCCGAGCGGCATCCCACCGCTCGAAGCGATGTACACCGGTTCTCTGAAGTTCGAGGTCCCGGGATCGCCGGAAGAGGCGAAGGCGGTCGACATCGCGACCAGGTTCGATCCCGGCGCCATTCCCGCCGCCCTGTCCGCGATCACGACCCCAGCGCGGGTCGTCACACCCGACCCCGCACGCGCCCCGTTCACTCCCCGCCAGTTCATCGCCGCCCACCTGGACCCGGCCAACACCGGCCCCGGACCGGTCGGCCACGGTTTCGCACCGGACGCCGGCGAGACCGGGATCGGCTACTACTCGTTCGAGATCGCACCCGGCGTGGTCGGCATCAGCATGGATTCCACCAACCGGGCGGGGTTCGTCGACGGCTCGCTCGGTGCGGCGCAGTTCCGGTGGATCGAGGACACTCTGGTGGCCGGCAGCAGCCGGTACTTCGACACGGCCGGCAATCCGGTGACGCAGGCACGCAGCGACACCTGGTTCGTCCTGTTCAGCCACCACACCAGCGGCAGCATGGACAACGTCGTCCCCGACCCCTCCGCCCCGGCGGAACCCCGGATCCGGGGTTCGCGACTGGTGGATCTGCTGCACCGATTCCCGAACGTCCTCGCCTGGGTCAACGGACACACCCACGAGAACCGGATCACACCGTGGCCCGGATCGACTCCGGAACAATCGTTCTGGGAGATCAACACGGCCTCGCACATCGACTTCCCCCAGCACGGGCGAATCATCGAGGTGGTCGACAACGTCGACGGAACCGTGTCGCTGCTCACGACACTGTTCGAGGCCGACAGCCCCTACTCCGTCGACCACACCGATCTCTCACCGCTCGGGTTGGCGTCGCTGTACCGGGAGTTGTCGTTCAACGACATTCACGCCGACCCCGACCTGCTCGGCGGGACACCCGACCGGAACGTCGAACTGGTGCTGGCGTCGGGTCGCTAGGTCCGGCGCCTGCGGGCCCAGTCGACGGCCGCGACGACCGCGCGGATGCCGACGCCGAGAAGGATCAGGTTTCCGATGATCTGCACACTCACGACGGCTCGCGATGGATCGGTCGTCGCGGCGATGTCGCCGAACCCGACGGTCGAGAAGACGGTGAGCGAGAAGTACAACGCACCCATGCGTGTGAGGGGTTCGGAGAAGTAACCCGGATCGCTTTCGGACATCAGGCAATATCCTGCCGAGAACCCGAGCAGGTACAGCGGCAGGATCAGGGCCAGTGCCTCGATCGCCTGGAGCGCCGGTACGTCGGACCGGACGATCCGGCGGATCTGCCAGACCGCGACCGCCGCGACCGCGAGCAAACCGCCGGCCAGGAAGAACACACCCGACATGTCCCCGAACGAGGTCCACGGCAGGGCGAAGTAGACCACGAGGCACAGGACGACAGTGACCAATGGGCGCAGAAGTGCACGCAGCAGAAGCCGTCGGCGCTCGCGTCTCGTGAGGTTGCGAAAATCGCTGGCGCGTCGCATGAGATTCCTTTGGACAACTGTGCAGGTGAGACCGGATATCGAGCGCCATCCTCGTCTTCTGCGGCCGAAAGTCGGGAGCGAAATCCGTTTGTTTTCTGTAACGTTCAGATAACAGTCGCCGATTCAACGGGCAGGGATTCCCCGCTGAACAGGGCGTTCCGACAGAGATGGCAGGTCACGCGTCGAAAACGTGAGGGGGTGTGTGATGGGGATGTCCTTGGGGATGTCCACCGGTGCGTCCGGTGTGGGTTCCGCCCTCGTCACCACGGCCTCGAACGGTACGCAGAACGTCGAGTTCCGTTACCTGTCCGCCGATCAGGCGCACACCGACCTCGGTGACCTGGTCCGCTCGTCGATCGCGCTGATGACCACCCAGGTCCCTGCCGACCCCACCACTCCCGACGCGTTCGCCGTCGCGTACCGCACGGCGGAACAGGCGCATTCGATCCGCAGCGCCGTCAGCAGGCAGCGGCACCGCGTGCATCTCGTGCCCGAGACCGCCGCCACGCTCACCTACCTGCGGCACACCGGCGAGGTCGCCCAGCATGCCACGGTCGCGATCGTCGACTTCGGCGAGTCCGGACTGTCCGTCGCCGTCGTCGATCAGGTCGACGGCACCGTCCTGCACACCGACCGCACGAGCCGTGTGAGCGGCACCGGAATCGACGACCTCGTCTTCCACCACGTCGTCGGCAGCCTCTCGACCCCGCATCCCCTTCGGCACCTGGACCGCGATCTGCTCTCGGCGCGGTGCCGCGTCGCCAAGGAGCAGTTGTCCTCGGAGCCGAACGCGCACGTCGACATCGACCTGCAGGGCATCCGCCCGATCGAGATCAGCCGCACCAGGTTCGACGAGATCGCCGCACCCACTGTCCGGGTCGCGGTGGAGTTCATCCGCGCCACCGTCGCCGACTCCCCACGTCAACCGGACGCCTTTGCCCTCGTCGGTGGTGGCGCGAACATTCCCGCGATCACTTCCGCCGTCGCCGACGCATTCGCCGCACGGGTTGTCGTGCTGCCCGAACCCGACACGGCGACCGCGAAAGGTGCGGCGTTGCTCGCCGTCTCCTCGGCCATCCGCGACTACCCGGCCACCGAGTCGAACCGCCCCGGTTCGGCTGCCAAGGTGTCGGGGGCACTCGTCGGCGCCCTCGTGGTCGGAGGTCTCGTTCTCGGGTACGGCGTCAAGGAACTCGCGCCCGCGCCGGATCCCAATGTCTCCCCCGCGGGGACCGACATGTTCCAGACCACCGAGCAGGTCACGACAACGACAACGGACGAACCTCCCGCCACGCGGATTCCGTCGTACGATCCGACGCCGACGTCGGAGTTCTACCCGAATCAGGTTGCGCCGCCCACGTCCGAACCGCAGACGGACCGGACCTCCGAGCGGACGCCCGATTCGACGAGCGAGACCACGACACCGCGCACCACCACCCCGGTGCCGACACCCACGGCGCCGCCGCGTCCGACGCTGCCGGGAACGAACCCGCCGCAGCCCTCGTGGCCGCACATCGAATGGCCCGCGATTCCGCCGCTGTGGCCGCAGGTTCCGGGGGAATCCACGCCGAACGAACCGAGCCCCGTCGCGCCCGCACCCGACGTTCCCGAGGTGGCACCGCCGCCTGCGGAGACGCCCGCCGCTCCCGCGGAACCCAGTACACCCGCGGCACCCGAGGGACTCTTCCCGATGGTCCCGGCGCCGGGCACGGTCGCTCCGAGTCCCGATGCGTCGCAACCGAGTGGTGCTCAGCCCGGTGAGGCGCTCACTCCCCCGGCCACGCAGACCGTCACGATTCCGGTCAGCTGAACACCTGACTGGTCGCCACCGACAGTCCGGGGTCGCTGGCCACGGTCAGCAGGGACGGCGCGGCGCCGCCGGCGATCAGATGCGCGCCGAGCGAGGCGATCATCACTCCGTTGTCGGTGCACAGGCGCGGTTTCGGTACCCGCAGGGTCAGTCCGGCGTCGGCGCAACGTTCCTCGGCGAGTGCGCGGATGCGGGAGTTGGCCGTGGCGCCGCCACCGAGAACCAGCGTGTCCACGCCGACGTCGCGGGCTGYCCGCACCGCTTTCATCGTCAGCACGTCCGCCACGGCCTCCTGGAAGCTCGCGGCGATATCCGGCACCGAGCACACCTCCCCTGCCCGCTCCTTGGACTCCACGTACCGTGCGACAGCCGTTTTCAGCCCGGAGAACGAGAAGTCGTGCCGGGCGTCCCGGGGCCCGGTCATACCGCGCGGGAAGGGGATGGCGTTGCGGTCGCCGTCCTGCGCCGCGGCGTCGAGAGCGGGGCCACCGGGGAATCCGAGGCCGAGGAGGCGGGCCACCTTGTCGAAGGCTTCGCCGGCGGCGTCGTCCACGGTGGTGCCGAGTTCGACGATGGGCTTCGCAAGATCCTCGACGTGCAGGAGGTGGGTGTGCCCACCGGACACGAGCAGTGCCACGCACGGCGGCATCGGTCCGTGTTCGAGGGTGTCGACCGAGACGTGACCGCCGAGGTGGTTCACCGCGTAGAACGGGACGTCCCACGCCGCCGCATAGGCTTTCGCGGCCGCGACACCGACGAGCAGGGCGCCGGCCAGACCGGGTCCGATGGTGACGGCGAGAGCGTCCGGCTTGGCGATCCCGGCGGCGGCGAGGGCGCGCCGCATCGTCGGGACGATCGCCTCGAGGTGCGCACGGGACGCGACCTCCGGCACCACCCCGCCGTACCGTGCGTGCTCTTCGACGCTGGATGCGACCTCGTCCGCGAGGAGTTCGCACGTTCCGTCACCGTTCCACCGGACGATGCCGACTCCGGTCTCGTCACAAGAGCTTTCGATCCCCATGACGATCATTGCACCGGCTCCTCACCCGATCCGGGGCGACGCATCGTGAAGGCGTCCGCACCGCTCGGTTGGTAGTACTTCTTACGGGTTCCCACGATCTCGAATCCTTCACGTCGGTAGAGGGCGATCGCCGCGTCGTTGTCGGTGCGCACTTCGAGAAACACCGGGCCACCCCGGGTGTCGGCCACTCGGAGGAGCTCGTCGAGGAGGGCGCCGCCGATCCCCCGGCGCTGACACGCCGGATCCGTTCCGATCGTGTGTATCTCGGATTCGGGATGTGAACCGTCACCCAGCAGGGCGATTCCGGCGTACCCGACGACGTGGCCGGTGTCGTCCCGCGCCACGGTGTAGTGCACGTGCGGGGCGGCCAGTTCCGCCCTGAATGCGCGTGCGCTCCAGGGTCCGTCACCGGCGAAGAGGAGTGTCTCGAGCTCCGCGCACCGTTCGGCGTCGGCGGCCGCCATCGGTTCGATGCGGAAAGTCATTTCTTCCGGTCCGCCAGTTCGACCGCGTCCGGGCGCCGCAGGTAGAGCGGTACGAGCGCCGCCGGGGCGGCATCACTGAACAGGGCCTCCGCGGCCACCGCGACCAGTCCTGCGGGCGATGGTGTTTCCACGGGCTCGACCGGGAGATCGAAGAAGTCGACGTGTGACGGCGATCCCGCCACCACCTCGGACGGCATCGGCTCGAGTTCGCGCGGCTTCACCACCGCGGGACCTTCTACCCGCACCCCTGCCGAATAGCGCGCCCAGTACACCTCACGCCGCCGTGCATCCGTGACGACGAGCAGATTCCGGTCGCCGTCCACCTGCGCGGCGATGGCGTCGAGGCTGCACACGCCGTGGGCCGGAATGCCGAGGGCGTCGGCGAACGCGGCGGCGGTGGCCATCCCCACGCGCAGTCCGGTGAACGGCCCGGGTCCGGCGCCGACCACCACTGCGTCGAGGTCCGCGGCGACGTGCCCCGACTCGGTGAGGCATTCGAGGATGTGCGGGGTGAGCACTTCCGCGTGGGCGCGCGGGTTGACCGTCACGCGCACCGCGAGGGTGTGCACCGCCTCCACCGATGCGGAATCGGYCGAAACCCGGACGACTCCGGCGGTCACGGCAGGCGTGGACGTGTCGATGGCGAGAACAAGCACGGTAACTGAGGGTACTCGCACGTCAGAACCGCTCCCGACACCCGACCCCGTCAGGAAATCCACTCCCAGTGGGCAGTGCGGACGTCCGTCTCCGGTTCGCGGCGCAGGCGTACCCGCAGATGACGATCGGCCAGCTGCTCCGCGATGCCCTCGCCCCATTCGACGACGACAACCGCTGCAGTCAGGTCGGTGTCGAGGTCGAGCGCGTCGAGTTCGTCCAGCGCGTGGGGGCCGCTTCCACCCAGTCGGTACGCGTCCACGTGCACCATCCCGACCGGGGTGCCCCCGCCGGGCCGCGTGCCCGCCCGGTGCTCCCGCGCGATCACGAATGTGGGCGAAGTCACCCGCCCCTGCACGCCGAGCCCGGCTCCGATCCCCTTCGTCAGTGCGGTCTTCCCCGCACCGAGGGGTCCGTCGAGCACCACGAGATCCCCGGCGACGAGGCCCCGGGCGAGATCTCGGCCGAACTGCTCGGTGTCCTCCGCCGTCGGCAACACCACGGTCCCGCTCACGGGCAACACTCCCTCTTCAGCCGACATCGGACTGCTCACGCGACTCGTACGTCGCCAGGCCACGATGCAGGACCCGGTCGACGGCGTCCGACACCACGGACGGGAATTCGAGCTGCACCAGATGGCCGGCACCGCGCACCCGTACCAGTTCGGACTCCGGAAGGTCCGCTGCCAGTTTCCGTGAGCTGCCGAACGGGATGATCATGTCGCTGTCGCCGCACACCACGACGGACGGGGTGCGCTCGATCGCCTCGAGTGACGCGGACTCGTCGTGCAATTCGAGTGTGCGCAGAAAGTTCACGATGGTCACCACCGACGTCCGGTCCAGCATGGAGTCGGAGAACTTGTGCAGCCGCGGACTCACGTCCGTGCCGTACGACGCCGCCCGCAGAATCGGGGTGATCAGCACGCGGGCCGCGCCGCGCGCGTGCTGGACGAGTTCGGGTGAGGTCCGGACTGCCATCCGGAAGCCGTCGATGACCGGGTTCTGCAGGTTCCGCGTCAACCCGGTCTCGCTGAGACCGGCGGCGGCCGTGGCCACCAGGCCCACACCGACCACCCGCGACGCCACCAGTTCAGGCCGCTGCCCGGCGAAGGCCAGGACCGTCATTCCGCCCATCGAATGCCCCACGAGCACAACCGGTCCGGTGGGGGCCTTCGCCTCGATCACGGTCGCGAGATCGGAGCCCAGTTGAGCGATGGTGCAGGTCGCCGTGGACGGCACACCCGAATCGCCGTGCCCGCGTTGGTCGTAGAACACCATCCGCACGTCGTCGCCCCACCGCTCGGCGAGCTGGCGGCGCTGGAAATGCCACGACGTCATGTCCAGGCAGTAGCCGTGCACGAACACCGCCGTCACCGGCGCGTCCTCGGGGCCGACCTCGCGGACCGCGAGCGCGACGCCGTCCTCGGTGACCACGACGCTGCGCCGGTCCCGCGACATCAGCGTGAAGTCCTCGTCACCGTAGATCTCGCGGCCCGGCCGGGTCGCGCTGCGTAGCGCGTTGACACCGGCGACCGAACCGAGCGCCAGCGCGCTCAGCAGGCCGCCGACGAGCCCCAGACGCTTCGACAACCCCATGATCTAGGTGCCCGTCCCGCCGACGTAACTGCGCACCGTGCGGCCGCGTACCCCTGTCACCACCTCGTAGTGAATGGTGTCGAGTTCATCGGCCCACGCTTGCGCGTTGGGCTCGCCGAGGTCTCCGTTGCCGAAGAACACGGCGGTGTCCCCCTCCCGGACTCCGCCGCCGTCCGGTCCGAGATCGACGACCACCTGGTCCATGCAGACGCGTCCGATGCCCGGCCGTCGCTGCGCGCCCAGCTGGACCTCGAAACGGCCGCTGAGCGAGCGCGGCAGCCCGTCGGCGTAGCCGAACGGCAGCAGCGCCACCGTCGTATCCCGTGGGGCCACCCACTGGTGCCCGTAGGACACGCCTTCACCTGCCGCTACCTTCTTCACCAGAGCCACCCTCGATCGCAGTGTCATCGCCGGGCGCAACCCGAACTGACCGAGTTCGGGTACGGGCGACAACCCATATATCGCGATTCCCGGGCGAACCATGTCAAACCGCAGGTCGGGACGGGTTAGGGTGGCCGCGGAATTGGACAGGTGCACCACTTCGGGGACCAGGCCCTGCCGCTTGGCATCCGCGATCGCGCTAACCAGTCGATCTCGCTGGGAATCGATCCAGGCGTGATGCGGCTCGTCGGCGTGGGCGAGATGCGAGAAGATGCCGCGCAGCCGCACCGAGCCCTCGGCCTGTGCGCGCGCCAGATCGACGAGGACCTGCGCCAGCTCGTCGGGTGCCACCCCGTTGCGGTTCAGTCCGGTGTCGACCTTGATCGTGACGATCGCCGTGGTGCCGACGCTCCGGGCGGCAGCGACCACCGCGGCGAGGTGACGGGGCGAGGAGACGCCGAGTTCGACACCGGCCGCGATCGCGGGGGCGAAGTCGGCGTCGACGGTGTGCAGCCAGGCGAGGACGGGGGCGTCGATGCCCGCGCGGCGCAGAGTCAGCGCCTCCGACACCGTCGTCACGCCCAGTTCCGACGCTCCGGCGGCCAGCGCCGCGCGTGCCACGGGTACGGCGCCGTGGTTGTAGCCGTCCGCCTTCACGACGGCCATCATCGCCGCGTCCCGGGCGCTGTCGCGCAGGATGCGGACGTTGTGCGCAATCGCGTCCAGATCGACGACGGCCTCGGCCTGCGGTGCCGGCGCCTCCGTGGGCGCTGCGGGTTCGCTGTGTCCGTGGTCGTCGGCCGGTACTGCTTCAGCAAGCGTCATATGCTCGATCCTGCCATTCACGATGAGGCCGGCATTTCTTCGGGTGACACCCCCGCACGGAGAACTCTGATCGACTCCCGGAGGTGCGCGAGCAGCGTCCCGGCGGAGATCGGTGCTGTTCCGCGGCCTGCGGAGAGGTCCGCGCCACCGCCTCGGGCAGCCAGGTTCGCGGCCAGCGAGTGCGCTCGCGCACCCACCGCCGCGGCCCGGGCCGGGCCGATACCCGCGGCCATGAGTGAGCCGATGATCCCGGCGAGCACGTCCCCGGCCCCCGCGGTGGCGGACCAMGACCCGCCCGCCTCGTTGACGTAGATCCGGCCACCGGGTTCCGCGATCACCGTGGCCCGCCCCTTGAGCAGCAGGTGAACGTTCCAGTCGGCAGCGAGAGCGCGTGCCGACGCCACCCGGTCCGGACCCGGATCCGTCCCCGTCAGCCGGGCGAACTCCCCGGCGTGGGGGGTCAGTAGTGTCGCTGCGGTCCTCGACCGCACCAGGTCCGGGTCCTCGGCGAGCAGGGTCAGACCGTCCGCGTCGACCAGCACGGGCACGTCGGAGTCGAGCACCGTCCGCAGCGTGCGACGGGCGGCGTCGTCGGTTCCCATGCCCGGCCCGACCACCCACGACTGGACGCGTCCCGCCTTGGCGAGATCGGTGGTCGCGATCACCTCCGGCGAGTGCGCGAGCACTTCGTTCGTGCACGGCCCGGCGTAGCGGACGAGCCCCGACGTGGCCGTGACCGCGGCGCCCGTGCACAGCACACCGGCACCCGGGTAACCGTCGCTGCCCGCGACCACTCCCACCACGCCCTGCGAATACTTGTCGTCGTCCGCCCCCGGCACCGGCCACGCAGCACCGACGTCGGCGGCGTCGAGGGCGGTGATCCCCGCGTCGCCGAGCGACAGTCCGATGTCCACGAGCTCGACCCGGCCGCAGTGCACCGCGCCGAGCGCGTGAACCGGTTTGAGGGCACCGAATGCGACGGTGACGGCGGCGCGCACGGCGGGGCCGTCGACCGCACCCGTGTCCGGGTCCACACCGCTCGGCAGGTCCGCCGACACGATCGGAGCCTCGATCCGGTCGACCAGCGCCGCAGCATCGGGCCGCAGCGACCCCCTGCCGGAGATTCCGACGATCCCGTCGATCACCAGATCGGGCATGCCCAGCTCGTCGGACGGGGCGGCCACCCGGCCGCCGGCCGCAGTGAACGCCGCCAGCCCCGCCTCATGCGCCTTCTCCGGTTTCAGCAGGACCGCGGTGGCCGCAACACCACGCCCCCGCAGCATCGACGCCGCCCACAACGCGTCCCCGCCGTTGTCGCCGGACCCCACCAGCACCGTGATCGTTCGACCCGCGACGCCCCCGGTCCGCGCCCGCAGCTCCGCCGCCACCACCGTGGCGAGCCCATGCGCTGCGCGTCGCATCAGCGCGCCGTCGGGAAGAGACGCCAGCAACGGCGCCTCCGCGGCTCGAACCTCGTCAGCGGTGTAGTAGCCCCGCATGGGAACTCCTCGTCGAGAAGGGTCGGTACCGGGCCAGACTACGCTCGACGTCATGCGTGGACGTGGAAGCTCGTGGATCGCCGGAGTGGCTCTCGCCGCAAGCATTTCGATGGCGGGCGTCGTGTCCGGATGCGGTTCGCCCGACAGCACGGCGCCCGAGGCGCCGACCGGACCCGTCGTGCAGGTCGCGAACATGGCGTATGCGCCCGCGACACTCACCGTCAAGGCGGGCGACACCGTCACCTGGAATTTCGACGACCGGGGTGTCACCCACGACGTGGTGGGTGTCGGCGCCGCGAAAAGTGTGCTGCGAAGCCGTCTGATGCAGACCGGCACGTTCACCTACACGTTCACCGAACCGGGGACCTACGAATACACGTGTTCGCTGCACCCCGAGATGACGGGCACCGTCGTGGTCACCCCGTAGGGCGCAGCCGGCCCGGCCACGCCCCTACGGTGGTTGTTATTCGACGGTGACGGACTTCGCGAGGTTACGCGGCTTGTCGACGTCGTAGCCGCGCGTCTGCGCGACCTCCGCCGCGAACACCTGCAACGGCACCGTCGACAGCAGCGGCTGCAGGAGCGTCGGCGCCGCCGGGATCTCGATCAGGTGATCGGCGAACGGGCGCACGGCCTCGTCGCCCTCCTCCGCGATCACCACGGTCCGCGCACCGCGGGCCTGGATCTCCCGGATGTTGCTCAGCAGCTTCGAGTGCAGCACCGCGCGCCCCTTCGGCGACGGCATCACGATGATCACCGGCAACCCGTCCTCGATCAACGCGATCGGCCCGTGCTTGAGCTCGCCGGCCGCGAAGCCCTCGGCGTGCATGTACGCCAGCTCCTTGAGCTTGAGCGCACCCTCGAGCGCCACGGGGTAGCCCACGTGGCGGCCCAGGAACAGCACCGTCGACGACGACGCCAGCTCCCGCGCCAGCGCCCGCACCGGCTCGACCGTCTCGAGTACCCGGCTCACCAGGTCGGGCATCGCCTCGAGATCGGCGTACTCGCGTGCGACCTCGTCCGGGTACTTGGTGCCGCGGGCCTGGGCGAGGGCCAGACCGACCAGGTAGTTCGCCGTGACCTGCGCGAGGAACGCCTTGGTCGACGCGACACCGATCTCCGGACCTGCCCGGGTGTAAAGGACGGCGTCCGCCTCTCGCGGAATCTGGGCGCCGTTCGTGTTGCACACCGCCAGCACCCGCGCCTTCTGGTCCTTGGCGTGGCGCACGGCCTCGAGGGTGTCGGCCGTCTCACCGGACTGCGAGATGGCCACGACCAGCGTCGACCGGTCCAGGACCGGGTCGCGGTAGCGGAACTCGCTGGCGAGCTCGACCTCGACGGGCAGCCGGGTCCAGTGCTCGATGGCGTACTTCGCGAGCAGCCCCGAGTGGTAGGCGCTGCCGCAGGCGACGACGAAGACCTTGTCGACGTCGCGCAGTTCCTGATCCGACAGTCGCTGCTCGTCGAGAACGATCTTCCCGTCCTGGAAATGCCCCAGGAGAGTGTCCGCGACCGCGGCCGGCTGCTCCTCGATCTCCTTGAGCATGAAGTAGTCGTGGCCGCCCTTCTCGGCGGCGGCGAGGTCCCAGTCGATGCGGAACGGGCGGCCCTGCGCCTCGGATCCGTCGAAGTTCAGAATCGAGTACCCGTCCGCGGTGATCACCACCACCTGGTCCTGCCCCAGCTCGACCGCATCACGGGTGTGCTCGATGAACGCCGCGACATCGGATCCGAGGAACGTCTCTCCCTCGCCGACACCGATGACGAGGGGCGTCGAGCGACGCGCCGCGACGATGGTGTCCGGGTGGTCCGAATGCGTGAAGACGAGCGTGAACGCGCCCTCGAGCCTGCGCAGCACGCTCAGCGCACTCGCGACGAAGTCACCGGCCGTCTCGCCCGAGGCGTAGGCCCGCGCGACGAGGTGCACCGCGACCTCGGTGTCGGTGTCGCTGGCGAAGTCGACTCCGTCGTGCTCGAGTTCGGCCCGCAGCGGGGCGAAGTTCTCGATGATGCCGTTGTGCACGACGGCAACCGTGTTACCCGCATCACGGTGCGGGTGCGCGTTGCGGTCGGTCGGCCTGCCGTGCGTGGCCCACCGCGTGTGACCGATCCCGGTGCTCCCGGTGAAGTGCTCGGCCCCGACCTCGTCGAGTTCGGCCTCGAGATTCGCGAGACGACCCGCCTTCCGCTCGACCGCCATGCCGCCGTGGCCGTCGAGCACGGCGATACCGGCGGAGTCGTATCCGCGGTATTCCATTCGCCGCAAGGCCTCCACCACAACAGTCAGAGCCTGCCGGTGGCCGACGTATCCCACGATTCCGCACATGGTTCATCAGGGTACTTGGACCGGGCGACGCGGCGAAGTCGGAGTGTGGGCCGCATCGGCTCTCTCGCCGGCCCGCGAATCGGATAACGTTCTCCCCGTGGCGCCGAAACCGAAGACCCTGGCCCGTGAACTGTCCAAGCGAGGACCGCACCGCGTGCTGCGGGGTGACCTCGCACTCGCCGGACAGCCGGGCGTCGTATACACGCCCGAATCAGGCTTCAACCTGCCCGCCGTCGCGTTCGCGCACAGTTGGATGGCAGGTGCCGACCACTACCGGAAGACGCTCGAGCATCTGGCGTCGTGGGGAATCGTCGTGGCCGCTCCCAACAGTGAACGCGGACCCGTGCCTTCCCACCTGGGCCTCGCCACCGACCTGCGGGCCACCCTCGACATCTGTGTGGGTGTGCGTCTCGGTCCCGGCCAGATCAGCGTGCAGCCCGACCGCGTCGCGTTCGCAGGACACGGGATGGGWGCGGGTGTGGCGGTGCTCGCCGCCGCGCAACGGGACGTATCGGCGGTCGCCGCCTTGTTCCCGGCACCGACCGCGCCGAAGGCCGAGAAGTATGCGTCCAAGATCACAGCGCCGGGGCTCGTCGTCGCCGGTGCCGACATCGACACCATGAACAGCAACGCCAAGGCGCTGGCCGAGGCGTGGGGCGGGGAACACGTCCTGCGCGCCGTCAACGGCGCCAAGGAGTCCGGGCTCACCGAGGGACGCCGCCTCCTGGGTGCACTCGGCATCGGCGGTTCCGAGCGGAAGACCCAGCAGATCACACGCGCGCTGCTCACCGGCTTCCTGCTCTATCACCTCACCGAGGACAAGAAGTACGAGGTGTTCGCGAAGGCGGACGCCGAACTTCCCCACACCACGCTCGTCGATCCGCACGAGGAGCACACCGACGCCGGCTTCGAGGGTGTGCTCCCGCACATCTGAGTTCTCCGGTCACACCAGCCAGCTGCGCGGACGATAGAACTCGTCGTCGAGGGTTTCCGGTGGCGCAGCCGCGGGTGATGCCGCTGCAAGCTCGGTCCCGCTGCGGCCGGACCCGTTCGCCGCGGCTTCCTCGTCTCGGGCACTGCGCTCGTCGATCCGTTCCCGGAACATTTCGAGGTCGGCCCGCATCTGTGCCCGTTGCGCACGCAACTGTGCGGCTCGGTGGCTCACAGCGGCCCGGCCTCGGCCAACTCGGCGCCGCTGTCGAATCCGCCCACGGGACTGTCGCCAGTTCGGGCGCGGATCGCGGTTCGCCCAGCGGCGGGGCCTCGGCGGGCGTCTCGGGAGCCGGCTGCTGCTGCACTGACACCACCTGTGGTTGCGGGTCGGCTGCGGCGTCTCCGGCCGGCGCAAGGGCCGGTATGGTCTCGTTGTCCGGCACGGCGTCCACGGCCGGTCGGCCGGGCGCCGGCTGTTCTTCGGATGTCGCATCCGGGGCGGCCTCGGCATCATCGCTGACCTGTGATTCCAGGGTCCGCGAGGCGGGTGCGCAGTCGGCATCTGCAGAGTCTCCTTCGCCCGCACCGGTTTCCGCTGTGATCTGCGGCAGACCATTCGGCCCGATCTCGACTCCGAACCTGGCCGTCCCGCCCTGTCCGTCGTTCAGCTCGAGATGAATTCCCTGACCGTCCGCATCGACGGCGAGGGTCCACAACTGTCCGTCGAGGTTCAGTTCGAGGCTCTTGTCGTGTGGGACGCCGTCGGCCGGCTCGCCGCCGTCCTCCCGCGGATCGGCGTGTCCGTCGCCGAGGTCCTCGGTGTTCCGTTCTTCGTCGTCCCTGTGGGTGAGGGCCGAGACGGTGTCCTCGATCAACGGGCGAAGGATCGAACCGAGATCCGCCAGACCTCCCGCGAGACCTTGACGTACCAGATCACCCGGACCGGGAATACTCCCGAGGCCCGGGGCAGTAGCCATCGGAGGCACGGCGGCCATCGGCGGCACGGCGGCCATCGGCGGCACGGCGGCCATCGGCGGCGCCGCAGCCATCGGCGGTGGCGCGGTTGTCAGTGGCGCAGCGACCATCGGCGGTGGCGCGGTTGTCAGTGGCGCAGCGACCATCGGCGCGGTTGTCGGTGGTGCGGTTGGCGGTGGTGCGGCGGCCATCGGAATGGTTGCCGCGTCTCCACCACCGGATCGAGGCGGGACATACGCCGGCCCGTTCGTCGCGGGTGAGGTGGCGGGCGCCGTCGGCACAGCGGGCGCAGCGGCGGGGACAGTGTCGGCGTCGTGCACCTCGGGCGCCCTCGGCGCGGGTGCCGGATCGGGAGTGTCCTCGGGACGAAAACCGGGCTGCACCTCGATCGACCGCGCCTCGGCGACGACGGCGTCATAGGCGGCGTGCACCGCCTCGGCGCAGTCCACACACGCGGCGGTGAACTCCTGCTGCTTCTCCTCGTACACGTACCGGAAGTTCGCGTCGAACCAGTCCTTGGTGATTCCGGCGGCCCGCCGCACCACGTCCTCCCGGTCGAGTCGGCGGAGCGCACCGCCGCCCCCGTCCTTGTACAGGCCGTTGACATGCCGGTAGTCGTCGTCGGCGAGTTCGGGGAACCAGTACGACGCATCTTCCATGCAGTCCTTCGCGGCGGAGTTGTCGCCGTCCTTGCCCTCGGCGTAGATCCGCGCGAGAACGTCGATCTGGGCCGCGCTGTACCCGCCCACCGTCGGCTGATGCAGAGACACCACCTTGTACGCCTTGTTCGTCACCGCGGCGCTCAGCGTGAGGTTCGCCTCGAACAGCACCTCGGCGAGATCGTGGAGCCGACCGATGGTGGCGTCCGCCTGGACGTTCTGTCGGTCGGCGGCGTCGATCGCTGCCGCGGCGGCGACTCCGCTCCACCCGGTTCGCACTGCGGCGACGCATCTCTCGTTCTCGTCGAGTTCGGTGCGGGCCGTGTCGAGGCTGCGCCCGAGGGTGTCGACGTCGTGGGCGAGTGTGTGCAGGCGCATCCCCCGTTCCGCGTCGAACCTCGCGTAGTAGTCGGCGAGTTCGCGGGATTCGTACCCCAGTCGTGTCGCGGCGGGGAGGAACAACTCGAAGAATTCGAGGCTCGCGCGCCGAGATCGAGCATGTCGTCGGGAACGTTGAGGGCATTCGGGCGCAGGTGCTCCCCCAGCGCGTTCCGGGATGCGTTCGCGGCCTGGCAGTCGCTGCCCTGCTCCAGCAATGCGGCGTACCGCTGATCGGCGGAGGGAGTCCGGTCACGCTTGTCGAGCCCGTACTCGTCGAAGTACGGCTGCCAGGACGACTCGTCCTCCTCGCGGGAGCCCGCCCAGGACTGGAGGAGTTGCTCCTTGTATTCGCGGCTCAGGTTCGGGTCGTCGATCAGCGCTCTCGGATCCGCGGTCACCACTGCACCCCGTTCACGTCGGCGGTGACCGGAACGCGTGCCCGAACGATTCCGCGTCCGCGGCCCACTGCCCGAGCGCGAGCTCGACGACGCCGAGGGCGTCACGCACCGCGTCACCCTTCGCGGCGTAGTCGCGGCCCGCGTGTGCCCCACCGAATTCCAGCCGGGCGGTCTCGGCGGCCTGCTGTCTCAGGACCTCCGCCGACCGCAGCAGTCTCGTACCCGCGTCCGTCACCACCACGACGTCCACCTCGAGCCCATCGCTCATTGCCCCACCCTCTCTTCGCGACCTACTGCATTAGACGCGACAGCGCACCGATCGGTTCCCCCGGCCGATCGGTGCGTTGTGTCCGCTCACACGGAGGCGACGGTGCCCGCCAGTTCGTCGGCGAGTTTCCGGGCTACTTCGATGTCCGACGCCTCGACCATCACGCGGACGAGTTGTTCGGTTCCCGACGGCCGCAGCAGCACCCGGCCGTTGTCGCCCAGGCTGCGCTCGGCGGCCACGACCGCGTCCAGCACGACCGGGGACGCCGCGACGGCGCGCTTGTCGGCGACCCTCACGTTGACCAGAACCTGCGGAAGCGTCGTCATCGCCGCCGCCAGATCTGCGATCGCTTGTCCGGTCTCCGCCATCCGGCCCATCAGCCGCAGTCCTGTCAGCACTCCGTCGCCGGTGGTGCCGAAGGCGGGGAACACGACGTKTCCGGACTGTTCGCCGCCCAGGCTGAAGCCACCGGACCGGAGTCCTTCGAGGACGTAGCGATCACCGACGGCAGTGGTGACCAGTGTGATCCCGGCCTCCCGCATCGCGATGTGCAAACCGAGATTGCTCATGACCGTCGCGACGAGGGTGTTGTCCACCAGTTCGCCCGCGTCGCGCATGCCGAGGGCGAGCACGGTCATGATGGCGTCGCCGTCGATGAGGGAACCGGCGGCATCGACGGCGAGGCACCGATCCGCATCCCCGTCGTGCGCCAGCCCGAGATCGGCGCTGTGCTCGACGACCGCCTTCTGCAGGCTTTCGAGGTGCGTCGACCCGCAGTTCTCGTTGATGTTGAGGCCGTCGGGTTCGGCGTTGATCGCGACGACGGTGGCGCCTGCGGCCCGGTAGGCGGCGGGAGCGACGCCCGATGCCGCGCCGTGCGCACAGTCCACCACCACGGTCAGCCCGTCGAGGCTGTTCGGGAGTGCGGTCGCCAGGTGCTGCAGATACCGTTCCGCGGCGTCCGGCACCGTGCGAACACGTCCGATCCCCGCACCGGTCGGCGCCCGCCGTGTCGTGGTTCCGGCGGCGACGGCCTCGATCCGGTCTTCCACCTCGTCGTCGAGTTTGTGTCCGCCGGCCGCGAAGATCTTGATGCCGTTGTCGGGCATGGGATTGTGCGAGGCGGAGATCATGACACCGAGAGCTGCGTCCAGCTCCGCGGTCAGGTAGGCCACCGCGGGTGTCGGCAGCACCCCGACGTTCAGAACGTCGACACCCGCCGACGTCAGGCCCGCGACGACCGCCGCCTCGAGCATTTCACCGCTGGCTCTCGGGTCACGACCGACCACAGCCGTCTTGCGTCCCCCCGACCCCGGCGACGCCAGCACCGTCGCGGCGGCGGAGGCCACCTGCAACGCCAACTCGGCGGTCAGCTCGGTATTCGCGAGACCACGAACCCCATCCGTCCCGAACAATCGACCCATAGACCAGACCCCTCGCACCTAGGAAAACCCACTACATCTCGGATAAAGCACGAGAGCAGGCGTCCGGTAACGATGGACGCCTGCTCTCGGGAAGAACAGGTGCCGAAGCCGACCCCGGAGGGCGGCTTCGGCGACACATCAGCGCTTCGAGTACTGAGATGCCTTGCGGGCCTTCTTCAGGCCGTACTTCTTGCGCTCGACGGCGCGGGCGTCACGCGTGAKGAAGCCGGCGCTCTTGAGAGCCGGACGGTCCTCGGGGGTGACCTCGATGAGCGCGCGGGCGATGGCGAGACGCAGTGCGCCGGCCTGTCCGGACGGTCCGCCACCGTGCAACAGCGCCACGATGTCGAAGGACTCGGCACGCTCGACCGTGACCAGCGGAGCCTTGATCAGCTGCTGGTGCACCTTGTTCGGGAAGTAGTCCTCGATGGTGCGGCCGTTGAGCTTGAAGTCGCCCGAACCGGGGGTCAGACGGACGCGGACAACCGCTTCCTTACGACGACCGACGGTCTGGATGGGGCGATCGATCACGATCGGGGCCTGCGGCGCAGCAGCGGCCTCGATGTCCTCGGCGACCTCGGGCTCCTCGACGGACACGTACTCGTCCGCCGCGACCTCGACAGCCTCGGTGATCTCTTCGGGGTTGGACACGTTCTGCTCCTCCGGCGCCGTCACTGGGCCACCTGCTTGATCTCGAATGGCACCGGCTGCTGCGCGGCGTGGGGGTGGTTCGGGCCCGCGTAGACCTTCAGCTTGCTGCTGATGGCGCGACCCAGCTTGTTCTTGGGAAGCATGCCGACGATGGCCTTCTCCACGAGGCGGTCGGGGTTCTTGTCGAGAACCTCACCGACGGAGCGGGACTTCAGACCACCGGGGTGTCCGGAGTGGTGGTAGAGGAACTTGCCCTCACGCTTGTTGCCGCTGATGGCAACCTTCTCGGCGTTGATGATGACGACGAAGTCGCCGCCGTCAACGTGCGGTGCAAAGGTGGGCTTGTGCTTGCCGCGCAGCAAGTTGGCTGCCTGGACGGCAAGGCGGCCGAGCACCACGTCAGTGGCGTCGATGACGTGCCACGTGCGGGTCACATCTCCGGCCTTCGGGGTGTACGTAGACACAGATCTTCCTCGTCTTGTTCAATCCGCTGCTGGCCATTGCGTATCGTCGAGCGATTCCCGGCGGCCAGTTGAGACCCGAGAACCGCCAGCCACTGCGA
>NZ_JBFUGT010000039.1:0-43711 GCF_056402775.1 Rhodococcus sp. P3_B8 | reverse complement strand
GGTCCTTGGTGTCCAGGACCAGCGGGATCGAGTTCAGGCCCGCGAAGTTCTTGAACAGGGCGGACTTGCCCTCCATCACGGGAAGCGAGGCCCGCGGGCCGATGTCCCCGAGACCGAGTACCGCGGAGCCGTCGGAGACGACGACCACCAGGCGGCTGGTCCAGGTGTACCGGTCGGCGAGGGTTTCATCGGCGGCGATGGCGCGGGAAACCTGCGCGACACCCGGGGTGTAGGCGATGGACAGATCACGCTGGGTGTCGAGCGGGGCGGTCAGTTCGACGGACAACTTGCCGCCGAGATGCCCGGCGAAGATCTCCTCCGCCGTAAGCTCGACCTTCTGCGGTGTGGTGGGTTCGGACACGACAGTCACGGGTGTACTCCAAAGGTATTGGGAGGGACTCGGTGGTGGGATTTCAGTGCACGGCGGCGAACCGGGCCGCGGGCGCGGAGAGCACCTTGCCGGACCAGCTGTGGTGGGCGGGGTCGGCGAGAAAGACGAGGGCGGTGTCGAAATCCGGAGTGATGTGCTCGTCGGGGAAAGCGGGTGACGGGAGTTCGTCGACCAAGCGGATGGTGTTGACCTGTAGGGTTCGTGCGCTGATGTCGTGTGCCGCGGCGGCGGTGAAGGCCTCGATCGCGCCGTCGATCACCTGACGGGCCAGGGTGGATACCCCTGTGCCAGTCTCTGTTCGGTTCACGCCGACGATGGTGACGATCGATCCCGCGCGGTTGCGGTCACTCATCGACTGCATTGCCCGGCGCACGGTTGTGAACAGCATCCGCAGGTGAGCGTGGAGGAATCGGTCCCAGTCGTGGGGATGGATCGATTGGAGTGGCGTGCCGGTGGATTCGGGTCCGGGGATCCAGGCGGCGTGAACGACGGTGTCGATATGGCCGTGGGTGTCTTCGATGCCGGTGAACAGCCGGTCGACCTCCCCGTGGATGGTGAGATCGGCGACGGCGGCGGTCGCGCGGCCACCGATGCCGGTGATGTCGTGGGCGATCTGTTCGGCCGCCTCCGAAATGAAACTGTGTGCGATGACGTCGAATCCGTGCGTGCCGAGAGTGCGGGCAGCATAGGCGCCCTCAGGCTGTTCGACGCCGGTGACCAGAACCAGTCTGTCTCGTGCGGGTGGAGTCTGCGGGTTCAGCGGAATGGAGTCCACCAGGGCTAGTCCGTCCTTCTGGGATAACTCGATCGTCAGGGTGCGCCGGTGTCGGCGAGGATCCGCTGGGCTCCGGCCACGGCGACGGCTGTCATCCGAGCCGCTGCAGGGTGTGCCCCATGCGGTCGCGTTTGGTGGTCAGATACGACCGGTTGTAGACGGTCGGTGACGACTCGTGTGGGATTTGTTCGGCGACGGTGATGCCGTGATCGCTCAGGGCCCGAACCTTGTCGGGGTTGTTCGTCATCAGCCGCACTCGGCCCACCCTCAGGTCGTCGAGGATTTCGCAGGCGACGCGGTAGTCGCGGCTGTCGACCGGCAGGCCGAGACTGACGTTGGCGTCGATGGTGTCGAGGCCCTCATGTTGCTGGAGTTCGTAGGCGCGCAGTTTGTGACCCAGGCCGATTCCGCGGCCTTCGTGTCCGCGAAGGTAGATCAGGACGCCGGTGCCGGCGTCGGCGATCGCGCTCATGGCGGATCGGAACTGGGGGCCGCAGTCGCAGCGCAGGGAGCCGGCGAGGTCACCGGTGATGCATTCGCTGTGCAGCCGGACCAGCGGGGCGTCGTCGGCGGCAACGTCACCCATCACCAGGGCCAGGTGCTCGACGCCGTTGCCGGGTGCTTGATAGGCGAGCGCGTCGAATGTCCCGACCTCGGTCGGCAGGGTGCTGCGACCGGACCGGAGAACGATGTTCTCGGAGCGGGCGGCACTGTGGCGCAGCGGTGTCACCGTGCTCGCCGCGCGTGAGCGCCAGGCGCGCAGTTCGGCGATGGAGATCATCGGGATCGAGTGCCGTGCCGCGAGTTGCCGGAGGTCGTCGCGGCGCATCATCTCGCGCCGGTCGGGGGTGACGATCTCACAGAGCAGGGCGGCGCCGCTGAGCCCGGCCATGCGGCACAGGTCGACTCCGGCTTCGGTGTGCCCCGGGCGCTCGAGAACACCTCCGGGCTTCGCGAGCAGCGGCATCACGTGGCCGGGCCTGGCGAGGTCGGCGGGGTGCAGGGCGGGGTCGGCCAGTGCCCGGATGGTGGCGCCGCGATCGCCCGCACTGATTCCCGTGGTGGTGCCGTGCCGGTAGTCGACGCTGACCAGGAAGGCAGTGTTGTGGGCTTCGGTGTTGTCGGGGACCATCAGGTCGAGACCGAGCTTGCCGGCGCGGGCCTCGTCGATGGCGACGCAGAGAAACCCGGATGTGTGTTCGAGGAAGAACGCGACCGCATCGGTGCTCGCGTATTCGGCGGCCATGATCAGGTCGCCCTCGTTCTCGCGGTCCTCGTCGTCGACGACGAGGGCCATTCCCTTGTTTGCCAGTGCGGTGACCGCGTCCGAGATGGTCGACATGATCGCTGGCTCCTTCCTTGGCGAACACACGGAGTGTGGTGGGACGTTCTGGGTCGAGGCGGAGTCGCGGGCTGACATCGTTGTCGGCCCGACGACTCCGCGCTCGGGATTGTGGGTGGTTACCGCTGGTGCGGAGCGGAGGTTTGGCTGAGGCTGCGGCCCATCGTTTCCGGGGCGAGGAGCTGGGAGACCGAGGCGCCGACGACGCAGATGCCGGCGGCGATGAGCATCGTGGTGCCCGCGCCGAGGTTGTGCATCGACCAGGGCAGCAGGAACGTGCCCAGACCGGCGCCGACGCGGCTGAACGCGGTCGCGAAACCCGTACCGAGGCCGCGGATCTCGGTCGGGAAGATCTCACCCGGGTAGACACCGGTCAGCGCGGTGCACATGGCGTTGGCGAACGCGAAGACCAGGAAGCCGATCAGCACCAGTACCGGCGGTGCAGAGGTCCACAGCCCGATGGCGGCCAGGACCGCGGCGCACACCCACTGCTGCGGGATGGTCAGCTTCCGCCGGCCGATGCGTTCGATGAGCAGGACCGAAACAACCACACCGGCGAGGGCGAGGCCGTTGACCCCCAGGGCGCCGACGAGTCCGTCACCGAGACCGTAGTCGGCGAGCACGCTGGCCGCGAAGGTGGCGATGGCGAAGTACGGTGCCACCACGCAGAACCAGAACACGGAGATGAAGATCGTCGCGCGCCGGTAGGCCGGGGAGAACAACATCCCGAAGGTGCCCTTGCGGGTTTGCTCGTTGGTGATGTCGAGGACGTCGGCGGGGTCTTCGAGATACGTATGGGCGATCTCGGTTGCCTCTTCGGTGCGGCCCTTGTTCATCAGCCAGCGCGGGGATTCGGGCATACCCAACCGGGCCAGGAGCAGGATGACGGCGGGCAGAGTGCTCGAGCCGAGCACGATGCGCCAGTCGAGGGACCACACGGTGGTCATCAGGAAGCCGGCGATAAAGGCCGTCATGAATCCGAGGTACCAGGCGACCTCGTTGCAGGCCATCAACCGGCCGCGCAGACGGGCGGGAGCGAATTCGGCGAGCAGTGGCCAGCCGACCGAGTAGTCGGCGCCGATCGCGACGCCCATCAGAAGCCGGACCAGGAACAGCTGCCACGTCGAGTCGACGAAGAACTGCAGGACCGAACCGACGGTGAAGATCGCCAGATCGATCGTGAACAGCGGCTTGCGGCCGAGTTTGTCGGCGAGCCAGCCACCGAGGGGGCCGCCGATGAAGATGCCGATCAGCGCGGACGCCCCGATCAGCCCCTCCCAGAACAGCGACATGCCGAGATCGAGGGTGATGGCCCCGATGACGGTGCCGATGATGCCGAGGATGTAACCGTCGATGAACATGCCGCCGGCGATGACACCGGTCAGCTTGACCAGGAAGCGCTGCTTGTCGACTGACTGTTGGCCGATGTCCACGGCCTCGTTGTTCGTGATGGTCATCAGGCCTCCTCGCTCGTGCGCTTGGGCATGGCGATCACGACCGACGACGGTGGGCAATCGCCGTGCGCAGTGGCGGATGGGCGGGAAGCAGATGTTCGCACGTGTTGTCACAACCTTCGTGAAATGGTGCACGGCCGCGGAATCCGAGGGATCTCCGGCGACTGCGGGTCGGTGGGATGGGCTCTATCGGTAGGGCGCTGCAGCGCAACCGTGCTGCGTGTTCATAAACTGAACGATGTGGTCAAAAGTGTGACATGGGACTCAGGGCGCGTCAAGACCTGTCCCGGGACGCGCGATGAATCCGGGCGTGCCGCCTCGCGGTCGGCGCCGGCGGATCGCGCCCCACTTATGGCGCCAGCTGGGAATTCGGTACACATCCCAAGTCGCCAGCGCCTGGGCCCGTGCGGTCGTGGGTCGGTGATTGGCCGGGGGCTGCGTCGCTCGAGTGCGGGCTGTACGCATGCTTCCCCTGAGCGCGCTCCGCCCGGCACACGCCCGGCGTCCGTCGCTCTTGACAGATTGTGACCTACAGCTCAGGATCAATGGCGAGAGGTTTTGAACGAGACGTTCAGTTTATGAACATCACGCGTACGCAGGGGTCCCGAATCCGTCCCCTGAGTTCACGGCGGTGAGGAGTGGATATGGCGGACAATGCCCACCAGCAGCACGAAGCCGATGTCGTCGTGGTCGGCGGCGGCATCGCCGGGTTGATCGCCGCCCGGGAACTGTCCGGCACAGGACTGAGTGTCGTGGTGCTCGAAGCGCGCGACCGGCTCGGCGGACGGGTGTGGACCGACCATCGTCTCGGTCGGGACCTCGAGATCGGCGGCACCTGGATGCACTGGGTGCAGCCGCACGTGTGGGCCGAAATCACCCGATACGGACTCGAGGTGACCCGCGGACCGCGCGCGGAGCAGGCGTACTGGCTCGCCGGCGACCAGGTGCGCACCGGCACGCTCGATCAATTCATGGAACTGATCGATCCCGGTATGCGTCGGCTGCTCGCCGACACCATGAAGTTCGTCCCCCGGCCCGATCTGCCGCCGGCAGCACCCGAGCTCGCGAATATCGACCGGTACAGCGTGCAGGACATGCTCGACCGATTACAGCTGAGCGAGGACGAATACCAGGCGAACGAGGCGGCGTGGGTCGGCCACTTCAATGGCCCTCTCACCGAGGGGGCMTTCACCACCGCCCTGCGGTGGACCGCCGCCGCCGCCGGCTCGTGGCATTTGATGCACGAGGCGTCGGCAGTATTCCGCCTCGCCGCCGGCACCCAGGCCCTGGTGGCGGCGATCGCCGCCGACACCACCGCGGAACTGCGCACCGGCGCGGAGGTCACCCGCATCGATCACGACGCCGAACGCGCTCACGTGCACCTGAGCGACGGTCACGTGATCACGGCGCGTCGAGTCGTGATCACCGTTCCCCAGAACATCCTCGGCGATCTCTCCGTCACCCCACCGCTCAACGACGGCAAGCTCTCCGCAAGCAAGGAGAAGGCGGCCTCACGCGGCGTCAAGTGCTGGATCCGGGTGCGGGGTCCGATCGCCCCGTTCTTCGCGTACTCCTCCGCCGCCCACCCGCTGTCGGTCGTGCGCACCGAATACCTCGGCGACGACGACGCGGTCCTGGTGGCGTTCGGCGCCGACTCGACGCGGCTGGATCCGAACGATCGCGATGCCGTGCAGCGGGCACTGACCGTCTGGCGTGACGATCTCGATGTCCTCGAGGTGACCGGACACGACTGGATGAGCGACCCGTACTCGCGGGAGACCTGGATGATGCACCGCCCGAACCAGGTCACTCGCTACCTGGGCGCGCAGCAAGCTACCGAAGGCGTCCYGCACTTCGCGAGCAGTGACATCGCCAATCTGTGGGCCGGATTCATCGACGGCGCCATCGAGAGTGCGCTGCGTGCCGCACGAGACGTCGCCACCGAACTGCACCCCGACCACTCCGCCCGCGCCGCTGCCGGGGCCGGCACCACGATCTGACAAGGAGTCATCATGCCTACTTCCACCATCGACCAGGCGCACTACCGGAATGTGATGGGGAACCTGCCCACCGGTGTGGTCGCCCTGTCCGGCATCACCGCCGACGCGGAGTACCCGTGCGGCCTGGTGGTCGGTACCTTCCAGTCGTTGTCGCTGGATCCGCCGTTGGTCAGCTTCAGTGTCGCGCACACCTCCACCAGTTGGCCGAAGGTCCGGGCCGCAGGACGACTGTGCGCCAGCGTCCTCTCCGCCGGCCAGGAATCGGTCTGCCGCGCACTCTCGAGCAAGCAGCCCAACAAGTTCGCCGACATCGACTGGTCCCTCTCCGAGGCCGGATCACCCCGGATCGACGGGGCGCATGCGTTCGTCGACTGCGAGGTCACCCACGAACTCGACGGCGGCGACCACGTCATCGTCATCGCCCGGGTGTTGCAGATGGACACCGGACACGGCGAGCCTCTCGTTTTCCATCAGGGCCGACTCGGTGGAATCCGGCAACTCACCGCCGCCTGACCCACACACCCCGGCTGCGCCGCACTCCGGCGCGAGCCTCGAACTCAGAAAAGGATTTCGCATTTCATGACTGACACCCGTTCGATCGAGCAGGACACCACCGACGCACAGCTCGACCGTCTCCTCGACGCCGCGGCCGCCGCCGCACCGCTCTGGGAGGACCGCACCCCCCACGGTCGCGCTGCTGTGCTCGTCGCGATCGCCGACGCCCTCGAGGCGCACGCGGAAGCGCTGGTCGCCGAGGCCCTCACCGAAACCGGGCTTCCCCAGGCTCGGTTGAGCGGTGAACTGAACCGCACCTGTGTGCAGTTGCGGATGTTCGCCGAGGAACTGATCGACGGCACCTTCCTGGACGTGATCATCGACCGCGCAGATCCCGACTTCGTCCTCGGCGCCCGCCCGGACCTGCGCCGGTATCAGATCCCCGTGGGCCCGGTCCTGGTCTTCGCCGCCAGCAACTTCCCCTTCGCGTTCTCCGTCGCCGGCACCGACACCGCCTCGGCGCTCGCTGCCGGCTGCCCGGTGGTGCTCAAGGCCCATCCCGGCCACCCCCGCACCTCCGCCGCCACCGCCGAGGTCGTCGCCGGGGCACTGTCCGCGGCCGGCGCCCCCGACGGCACGTTTGCGCTGATCAGCGGTTTCCGGGCCGGCACCCGTGCCCTCGAGGACCCGCGGATCGCCGCTGCCGCCTTCACCGGGTCCGTCGCCGGTGGCCGTGCCCTGTTCGACATCGCCGCCGCCCGACCCAACCCGATCCCCTTCTTCGGTGAACTCGGCAGCGTCAACCCGGCCGTCGTCACCGCCGGTGCACTCGACGAGCGTGCCGAGGCGATCGCGTCCGGCTTCGTCGGTTCGTTCACCCTCGGAGCCGGACAGTTCTGCACGAAGCCCGGCATCCTGCTGGTGCCTGCCGGATCGCCGATCACCGAACAGATCACCGCCCTCTCCCAGCAGGTGCCCGCGGCGCGGATGCTCACCGCGAAGATCGCCGAGGGTTACCACCATCGGATCGAGGCGGCCGCCGCGGCACCCGGCGTCGAGGTCCTCGTCAAGGGCACCGCATCGACCGGCGAGAGTGGGGTACCCGAGGTCACCCCGACGCTGCTACGCACGACCGCCGAGCAGTTGGTCGCCCAGGCGGACACGCTGCTCGAGGAGAGTTTCGGCCCCGCCGCGATCATCGCGGAGTACGGCTCCGAGGACGAGGTGAACCGAGTCCTGAACGGTGTCGACGGCACCCTCACCGTGACCGTCCACACCCGCACAGAACCGACCCCCGACGAACGCGACCAGCTCCGCAGGATCACCCGGATCGCCGCCACCCGCGCCGGGCGACTGGTGTTCAACGGGTGGCCCACCGGCGTCGCGGTCACCCCCGCCCAGCACCACGGCGGCCCCTACCCCGCCACCACCGCGGTCTCGCATACCTCGGTGGGCACCACTGCGATCCGCCGATTCCTGCGCCCGGTCACCTACCAGGACGCCCCGGAAGTGCTCCTGCCCGCACCGATTCAGGAACGCAACCCCCTCGAGATCCCCCGCACGGTCAACTCTGCCGGCGAATCGTCCACTTGGGGCCGCGCCCAGTCCTGACAACCGACGAGCGCGCGGTATGCGCCCGAGAGTGCCCCACCCAGCCGCCCCGGCGTTCACTATATGAACGCCGGGGCGGTAGAGTGGTCGTGGAAGCGCGCACCCGAGGGTGTGGTGCGCACCGACGCGACAAAGGGGTGGCATGAGCGAAGTACCCGAACCGACGGAGATGACGAACAAGTCGGTGACCAAAGCGGTTCGGCTGCTACGGGAGTTGGCCGCGCACCCGCGCACCGGCGCCACCGTGACCACGCTCGCGAAGGGGGTCGGGATCTCCCGGCCCACCGCGTTCCGTCTGCTCTACAGTCTCGAACGCACCGGGCTCGTGGACCGAATCGACAACAACTACATCCTCGGCTGGGAAATGGCCCGCCTCGGACGGCGCGCCGACCCCTACGCCGGACTCGTCGCGCGCGCGCAACCGCTGCTGCAGGAGCTGGCCGACAAGTTCAACGAATCGGTGACGCTGTCGGTGCCGAATTCGCAGGACGGCCTGGACCTGGTCGCCGAGGCCGCCGGCTCGCACGTGGTCGGGATCATGAGCCGCATGTCATCGCACATGGTCGGCCAGCAATATCCGCTGCACGCCAGCTCCACCGGCAAGGTACTGCTCGCCGAGATGCCGCTGGACAAGGTGCTCGCGCTGCTGCCCGAGAAGCTCGAGGCCTATACGCCCCACACCATCACCGATCGTGCCGTTCTGCTCCGGGAACTCGATCAGGTCCGCGAGCAGGGGTTCGGCATCATCGACAACGAACTCGAAGAAGAACTGATTTCGCTGTCGCGGCCGGTGCGGGACTCCTCCGGCACGCTGGTGGCGATCTTGACGCTCAACAGCCCCCGCTACCGCTTCGGGCGCGACCGCATTCCCGAAGCGCTCCAGCAGATGCAGGCCATCGTAGAGCGCCTCGTCGAGGTGTTCTGGCAGGACGCGGTGGGCGAATAGTCCCGCCGATCAGCCATTCTGGGTGAATCACCGAGAAACCGGAGCCCTGGTACGGACTCCGGTTCCCGGTGCTCTCGGCGGATGCCTCTCGTGATTCCGCTTGGGGGCGTTTCGGTCAGGTTCGTGCGGGCTGACCGACGCGGGGGGCCGAGGTTTCGCTCAGGTTGCGGCCCATCGTTTCCGGGGCGAGGACCTGGGAGACTGCGGCGCCGACGACGCAGATGCCGGCGGCGATCAGCATCGTGATCCCGGCGCCGAGGTTGTGCATCGACCAGGGCAGCAGGAAGGTGCCCAGGCCTGCACCGACGCGGCTGAACGCGGTCGCGAAACCGGTTCCCAGGCCACGGATCTCGGTCGGGAAGATCTCCCCCGGGTAAACCCCGGTCAGGGCGGTGGACATGGCGTTGGCGAACGCGAAGACCAAGAAGCAGATCAGCACCACCGCGGGCGGCGCGGACGACCACAATCCGATGATCAGCAGGACCACCGCGCAGACCCACTGCTGCGGGATGGTCAGCTTCCGCCGGCCGACACGTTCGATGAGCAGGACCGAGACCATGACGCCGACCAGGGCGAGGCCGTTGACCCCGATGGCGCCGACGAGTCCGTCACCGAGTCCGTAGCCCTCCAGCACACTGGCTGCGAACGTGGCGATCGCGAAATACGGTGCCACCGCGCAGAACCAGAAGATCGAGATGAAGATTGTCGCCCGCCGGTAGGCCGGGGAGAACAGCATCCCGAAGGTGCCCTTGCGGGTGCCCTCGTTGGCGATGTCGACGACGTCGGACRGGTCCTCGAGGTAGGCGTGGGCGATCTCGGTTGCGTCTTCGGTGCGCCCCTTGTTCATCAGCCAGCGCGGGGATTCGGGCATGCCCAACCGGGCCAGGAACAAGATCACCGCCGGAACGGTGCTCGAGCCGAGCACGATGCGCCAGTCGAGGGACCACACGGTGGTCATCAGGAAGCCGGAGACGAAGGCGAACATGAAGCCGACGTACCAGGCGACCTCGCAATAGGCCAGCAGTTTGCCGCGCAACCGTCGGGGGGCGAATTCGGAGAGCAGCGGCCAGCCGACGGAGTAGTCGGCCCCGATCGCGATGCCCATCAGCAACCGGACGGCGAACAGTTGCCAGGCCGAGTCGACGAAGAACTGCATAACCGATCCGAGGATGAAGATCGCCAGGTCGATCGCGAACAGCGGCTTGCGGCCGAGTTTGTCGGCCAGCCAACCGCCGAGGGGGCCGCCGACGAAGATGCCGATCAGCGCGGAGGCGCCGATCAGCCCCTCCCAGTACAGCGACATATCCAAATCGAGGGTGATGGCACCGATGACGGTGCCGACGATGCCGAGGATGTAACCGTCGATGAACATGCCACCGGCGATCACACCGGTCAGTTTGACCAGGAATCGCTTCTTGTCGACCGGCCCTGGGTCGGCCTTCGTGCCGACCGGGCCGTCCTCATACTCTCCGACGGAATCCGTGTTGGTAATCGTCACCAGGTCACTCCTTGCTGGTGCGCGTCGACATGACAGCCGACGTGGACGGTGCGAATGCCGTCCGGGGCGGGGAAAGGCGGGGATGAAGTGTGCGCGTGTGTCGGCGGCACCGTGTTCAACCACCGACATTGCAAACGTTCAATAAGTGAACGCCACGATCAAAATTGTGACATGCACCTCATGAACCGTCAAGACCCCAGTTCCTCACAGCTGCGACGAACCCTGCTCTCGCTTCAGGGGGATGCCGGCCGCGCGGGATGCGGACCGAGGGTGTGAACTTCCAAAAGCCCGGTTTCGACAGCACAAATCGACAGTGTCGCGAAATGGAATGCCCAGGCCCTGCCGCCTGCCGAGGTGGGTGGCGCGAGCGGCCGGGTCGTCGCCCACCTTGACAAGCTGTGACCTACACCGCACTATTCATCAACCACGAAGAATGAACGCACTGTTCACAAAGTGAGAGCCGCGCACACCAGGTCCCAGTCGCGGGACGGTCTCGTCCCCGGTCTGCGGAATCGGCCACGCAGCGCAGACGATGGGAGAGTTTCAGATGCGGCTGATCAATCTCGACGGCCGCCTCCAGGTTTCGACGCGGAGCGGCCCCGTCGATGTCGAGGCGGAGAGCCACGGCTACTTTTCGTCCGAACCGCAGAAGATCTACGAGCGGTGGGCGGAGTTCGTTACCTGGTACACGGGTAACCGAGACAGAATCACCCCGACGCACTGCGGCGGGATCGACCCGGGACGGATCGGGTCGCCGGTGCCGGCGCCGCGCCAGGTGTTCGCCGTCGGGTTGAACTATGCCGACCACGCGGCCGAGTCCGGGGTGGAGCGACCCGAGTCGCCGGTGATCTTCACCAAGTTCGCGTCGGCGATCTCGGGCCCGGTCACGACGGTGCCTCTTCCCTCGGAAACAGTGGACTGGGAGGTCGAACTCGTGGTCGTGATCGGCCGGGGTGGACGCAACATCCCGGCCGATCGGGCATGGGAGTCCGTCGCGGGGTTGTCCGTCGGGCAGGATCTGTCCGACCGCGGCCGGCAGTTGGCCGGACCGGTTCCGCAGTTCAGCCTGGCGAAGTCGCATCGCGGGTTCGCCCCGATCGGACCTGCTTTGGTGACGATCGACGAATTCGACGATCCGAACGATCTCACGCTGGAGGCCGGAATCAACGGCGAACTCGTCCAGTTCGGACGTACCGCGCAGATGATCTTCCCGGTTCCGGCGTTGATCGAGCACCTGTCGCACACCCTCGAGCTCTATCCCGGCGACGTGGTGTTCACGGGAACGCCCGCCGGTGTGGGGGTGGGCCGGACACCACAGCGGTTCCTCGCCCCCGGTGACGTGCTGCGTAGTCGTATCACCGACATCGGCGAACTCGTCCAGACCTTCACCTCCAGAGAACCGGTCGCCGCGCTGGTGTGATCGGGGTACACCTGCCACGGCGCACATCCCCTGAAACGCAGAAGGAGCGAACCTTGTTGCCGGAACACATGACCGCAGTTCTCCTGACCGGACACGGAGGGCTCGACAAGCTCGAGTACCGCACCGACGTCCCTGTCCCTCGAGCCGATCAGGGCGAGGTGTTGATCGAGGTCGCCGCCGCCGGGATCAACAACACCGACATCAACACCCGCATCGGGTGGTATTCGAAGACGATCACCTCCGAGACGAGCTCCGGTGGCGCGAGCGGCTTCGAGTCGGTCGACGACGACGACGCCAGCTGGTCCGGCACGACCCTGAAATTCCCCCGAATCCAGGGGGCGGACGTGTGCGGGCGCATTGTCGCGGTCGGCGACGGTGTCTCCCCGCACCGCATCGGTGAACGGGTCCTCGTGAGCACCATGCTGCGCAGCTACGTCGACTACCGCCCCTACGAATGCTGGACCTTCGGTAGTGAGGTCGACGGCGGCTTCGCGCAGTACGCGGTGGCACCGGCACGGGAGACCTACGCGGTCGACTGCGACTGGAGCGACGCCGAGCTCGCGGCGCTACCGTGCGCGTACTCGACCGCCGAGAACATGCTGCACCGTGCCGCGGTCGGAGCCGAACGCGTGCTGATCACCGGCGCATCGGGCGGTGTGGGCCTCGCTGCGGTGCAGCTCGCGAAACGCCGCGGCGCCACGGTGGTCGCCGTCTGCTCGCCCGACAAGGCGGCAGAGGTGAAGGCGCAGGGCGCCGACCAGATCATCGAGCGGGGAGCCGATCTGATCGGAGCGCTCGGTGCAGGATCGGTGGATGTGGTGATCGACCTCGTCGTGGGACCGCAGTGGCCTCAACTGCTCGACGTGTTGCGCACGGGTGGGCGCTATGCCATTGCCGGTGCCATCGGTGGGCCGATCTCCGAGATCGACCTGCGCACGGTCTACCTCCGGGACCTCACGCTGTACGGGTGCACCTTCCAGGTCGACGTCGTGTTCGAGAACCTCATCGGATACATCGAGCGGGATGAAATCCGTCCGGTCGTCTCGGCCACCTATCCGTTGTCCGACATCGTTCGCGCGCAAGAAGATTTCCTTGCCAAGAAGCACACCGGCAAACTGGTGCTGGTTCCACCGACCCCAGAGAAGTGACCGAGCCCGGCCGACCTCCGCTGCTCCACCCGCTACCGGTACAGAACTGGGATTACATGTCCGACAGATGTTTCCGCCTCCCTCAGCGCTCGACCGCTCATTGTTCCGCGGCGGGGGTTCCAGGATGAGGAGCGATCGGTGGTTCGCGCGCGACGATCTGGCCGGCTTCCTGCATCGCTCCTCGATCGCGGCCACCGGTATGGACAGGCACACCCTCGACGGGCGCCCGGTGATCGGCATCTGCAATTCGTGGTCGGACCTGGTGAGCTGCAACTTCCACCTGAGGGGACTCGCCGACGCCGTGAAGCGCGGCGTCGCCCGGGCCGGCGGCATCGCCGTCGAGTTTCCGACCATGAGCCTGGGCGAGAGCCTGATGAAACCGACCGCGATGCTGTACCGCAACCTGGTGGCGATGGAGGTCGAGGAGTCCATCCGGGCGTACCCGATCGACGCCGTCGTACTGCTCGGCGGCTGCGACAAGACCGTTCCCGCGCAGCTCATGGGTGCGGCCGGTGCCGACGTGCCGGCGATCGCCCTCACCGGYGGCCCGGCGAACCCCGCGATCTTCCGGGGCCGGGAACTCGGTGTCGGAACCGACCTGTGGGGGTACGTCAACGAACTGCGTGCCGGGCGGATGAGTCAGTCCGACTTCGACGAGCTCGAGGCGGCATCCATGCCGTCGGTGGGGCACTGCCCGGAACTCGGCACCGCGTCCACCATGGCCGCACTCACCGAAGCTCTGGGTATGGCCCTGCCGGGGAGCGCGACGATACCGGCCACGAATTCCCGGCGCTACGCGTTCGGTGAAGCGACCGGCGAGCGCGCCGTGACCCTGGCCCGCAGCGACCTTCGGCCGTCGCAGATCCTTACCGCGGCCGCCTTCGACAACGCGATCACCACCCTCATGGCGCTCGGTGGCTCCACGAACGCGGTGGTCCACCTGCTCGCGATCGCCCGCCGGGCCGGGGTCCCGCTCGCCTTGGATCGCTTCGACGAGATCTCCTCCCGGACACCGCTGATCGCCAACCTGCGACCGAGCGGCGAGGAGTTGTTCTCGCGCCTCAACGCCGTCGGCGGCATCCCCGCGGTCCTCGACCGGCTGGCCCCGCTGCTCGACCCCACCGCGCTCACCGTGACCGGCGAGCCGCTACTGGCCGGGGCCCGCCCCAGCCCGGTCGACGACGTCGTCCTGTCCTCGCTCGACACGCCGTTCGCCTCCACTGGGGGCATCGCGGTGCTGCGGGGCAACCTCGCCCCCGACGGTGCGCTGATCAAGACCAGTGCCGCGACACGAGCGTTGTTGCGGCACCGAGGCCCGGCGCTCGTCTTCGAAAATCACCACGAGCTCAGCCACCGCATCGACGACCCGGACCTCGATGTCACACCGGACACCGTGCTGGTATTGCGCAATGCCGGTCCCGTCGGAGGACCCGGAATGCCCGAATGGGGAGCACTGCCGCTACCCGCGAAGATTCTGCGTCGAGGGGTCACCGACATGGTGCGCATCTCGGACGGCCGAATGAGCGGAACGGCGTTCGGCACGGTAGCCGTGCACGTCGCGCCGGAGTCGGCCGCGGGCGGGCCGCTGAGCAAGCTCCGCACCGGTGATCCGGTAGTGCTCGACGTCGATCAGCGGCTGCTCGCTGTGGATGTTCCCGACGACGAGTTCCACCGGCGAGCCCCGGCGACCGCGCCGGACAGTCCCTCGCGGGGATACCTGCGGCTGGTCAACGACCACATCATGCAGGCCGACCAAGGATGCGACTTCGACTTCATGCCCGCAGACGGCGCCGCGCAGGACCTGGCTCCGCGCTCGATCCCCGCCGGCTGGCACGGAGGTTGGTAGTGCCTTCGCGGACGGTCGCCGATAGATGCACCGAATGGAGTACAACAGAATGACGTCGAACTCACCCTCCCCTTCGCTCGGAGCATGGCTGACACTCGACTCCGTGTTCGCTGCCGAACTCATGGTGCGAACAGGATTCGATTGGGCCGTCATCGATTTGCAGCACGGCGCGATAGGAACAGACTCGGTAGTGCCCCTGCTCTCTGCCGTGCAGGGCGCCGGCGCCGAGGCCTGGGTACGGACGCAGGCGACGAACTACGCACAAGCGAACTGGGCACTCGACATGGGGGCCGATGTCGTTGTCGTGCCGCAGATCGGCTCGGCCGCCCAGGCACGTGAGGCGGTGGCCTTCTGCCGCTACGCCCCCGAGGGGCACCGCTCGTGGGGACCGATTCGGGCAGCACTACGGCCGGCCTCGGCACCCCCTCAACGGGTCTACCTGATGATCGAGGACACGTACGGCCTGGCCGAAGCCGACGACATCTGCGCGACGCCCGGGCTCGACGGGATTCTGATCGGTACCGCAGACCTCACGTTGTCCCTGGCCGGCTCCGCCTCGGATGTGCTGGGCGGAGCTACTTTCGATGCCGTTCGCACCATCGTGGAGGCATGCACCCGCCACGGCCTGGACGTCGCCGCCTACGGGGGAAGTCAGGAGATGACGACAGCCTGCTCCGAAAACGGTATCCGGACGGTCTCTCTCGCCGCCGACTACGAAGTACTTCACGAAGGAGCTCGAGCAGCCTTGGCGCAGGCGCGCGCTTCGTATGCGGCACAGGGTGCCCGGCTCTGACATCTGTTGCCGTACACGTTCTTGCGTGGAGCGAGGCCCGCCTCGGGGTGAGTGGCAACACCCACCCCGACGCGGGCCTCGCTGCTACCTCAAGCGCTCCACACGGCGACCGGGTCGCCGAGCACGGCCTCGTCGACCTCGATTCCGAGGCCGGGGGCGGTAGGGGGCAGGATGCCACCGTTCTCGGTCAGTACGTCGAACCTTGCGGTCTGCAGCGTGACCATGTCCTCGCAATTGAGGACGCACCGCAGGGTGCGCGGCGGGACGGTGGCACCGAGCTGCACGATCGCCGCGAACGCGATGGACGAGCCGACAGTGTCCTGCACACTGACGGTCATCCCCGCAGCGCGGCAGATGTCGCGGTGACGACGGCCCCGGGTCAGACCTCCGGCCTTGGAGATCTTCAGGCCGATCCCGTCGGCGACATCGTGTGCCGAGGCGAAGGCGATGTCGTCGTCCTGCTGGGCGAGTTCGTCGATGATGATCGGGTACGGGCAGCGCTGGCGCAGTGAGATCGTCTCCCGCCACGTGGCACACGGGGCCTCGAGCACGAAGTCCAGGTTCGGCGGCAGCATCCGCAGCATCCGCAGCGCGGTCTCCGGCAGCATCCCACCGTTCGCGTCGACGAGGAAGAACTCACCGGGCTGCTTGTCGGCCAGGGACGCGGCGATCCGCTCCGCATCGAGCGCGGGTCCACCCTCGCTGTCGAGTGCACCGATCTTGATGGAGTGACCGCGGTATCCCTTGGCACGGTGGTCGGCAACCCGGCGGCGCATCTCCTCCGGTTCACCGGCGTAGATCGAGGAGATCATCGGCATCGGAACACCGGTCGGGCCGCCGAGGAGTTCGGCGACCGGAAGTCCGACGGACTTGCCGAAGACGTCCCAGCAGGCCACGTCGAGTGCGGTCTTGGCGTGGTTGTGGCCGACGAGTGCCTCGTCCATGGCGTCGTTGATCCGGTCGACCTGACGCGGGTCCCGGCCGAGGAGGTGCGGTGCGATCTCCGCAATCCCGGCGCGGGTGCCGAGAGCATGGGAGGCGATATAGGTCGAGCCGAACGGTGTGCTCTCGCCCCAACCCTGGATGCCGTCATCGGTGGTGATGCGGACGATGGAGGCATCGAACGAGCTGTACGAACGGCCGCCCGAGAGCAGGTAGACACCGCCCGAGTACGGCAAGTCCACCTGGAAGAGTTCGATCTGCGAGATCTTCACCTGTTCTCCTTATTCATCATCTGTTCTCGTACGTTGTGTCTGTCGGGCCGCCGCGACACGTCAGCCCTTCCCGCTTCAGCGAGAGGGTCCCGTTCGTCTTTCGAATACGTGCTGAAGTAGCGGGTTTCGCGTCCGTGCTGGTCGAATAATCGATGGCCCCTTTCGTGGCTCGGCTACCACACCGTGGTGGCGTGTCGATCTGATGGGATCGCGGAGCGCCCGCGGTGACCACGTCGTCTTCGCGGGCGCTCCGCTGCTGGGGAAGGGGTGGTTCAGGTGCGGGGGCGAGGTTTCGCTGAGGTTGCGGCCCATCGTCTCCGGGGCGAGAACCTGAGAGACCGACGCACCGACGACGCAGATGCCGGCGGCGATGAGCATCGTCACCCTGCCTCCGAGGTTGTGCATCGACCACGGCAGCAACAACGTGCCCAGACCCAGGAGCACCGATGACGGTGCCGATGATGCCGAGGATGTAGCCGTCGATGAACATGCCACCGGGGAGAAGCAGCAAGACAAAAAGCACACACCGCACGTGTTCATATACCGAACACAGCGATTGAAGTGTGACAGAGACCTCGTTGGTCGTCAAGGCAATCTTGGGCCATGCCTACATCGGCCACCGCCACCGAGGTCTGACTCACCCCCAGGGAGGCCGGCGCCACCACGAGGCCTGGCGCGCCGCGACAACACTCGAGTCCTCGCGACACCCTGCACCCGCAGCAATCTGATCGGAAAACGCTTGGCCAACAGCATAATGGCAGCCGAGATGACTGGCGAGCGAAGATCCACGACCGTGCGGTGTGGATGGATTCGGGTACATAGTTCCCGCACTCAGGCGGTCACGGACCGGCGTGGGCGCCGACGCGCACAGGTTGGGCCGGTCACCGTTGCACGCTTGACAGAGTGTGACCAAGGACGCAATACTGATACCAGTTTGAACAATACGTTCACATTATGAACGTCATTGAGTCGCATTCGCCCTGACCTGACTGGCGTCAGCGAAATGACCCGAAGAGGAGCCACCATGCTCACTGCCACCATCGACCAGGCGCACTACCGCACCGTGATGGGCCACCTGCCCACCGGCGTCGTCGCCCTCTCCGGCATCACACCCGACGCCGAATACCCCTGCGGCCTGGTGGTCGGCACCTTCCAGTCCCTGTCCCTGGACCCGCCGCTGGTCAGCTTCAGCGTCGCCCACACCTCCACCAGCTGGCCCAAGGTCCGCGCCACCGGACAACTGTGCGCCAGCATCCTCGCCGCCGGCCAGGAATCGGTCTGCCGCGCCCTCTCGAGCAAGCAGCCCAACAAGTTCGCCGACATCGACTGGTCCCTCTCCGAGGCCGGATCACCCCGGATCAGCGGCGCCCACGCCTTCGTCGACTGCGAGGTCACCCACGAACTCGACGGCGGCGACCACGTCATCGTCATCGACCGGGTCCTGCAGATGGACACCGGACACGGCGAACCCCTCGTCTTCCACCAGGGCCGACTCGGCGGAATCCGGCAACTCGCCGCCGCCTGACCCACACACCCACAACCTGGGCATTGCCTCACCTGACTCGAAAAGGAGTCGGCGCGAGAAGATTTGAACGATTGGAAACCGAGTAGGCGTGAGTCGCGTCCCACCTGAGATGGGATGCGCCGACGAAATCAGGGGTGCCATGAGCGAGCCGAAGGCGACCRCACTGATCGCGGTGAAGACCAGCGAGCCGGCGGAGATCGCCAACAAGTCGGTGACCAAGGCGGTTCGCCTGCTGCGCGAGCTCGCTTCCCGACCCAAGACCGGTGCGACGGTGAGTACCCTTGCCAAAGCGGTCGGAATTTCCCGTCCCACCGCGTTTCGTCTGCTTTACAGCCTCGAGCGGACCGGCATGGTGGACCGCATCGACAACAACTACATCCTGGGCTCGGAAGTGTCCCGACTCGGACGGCACGCCGACCCCTATGCCGGTCTCGCTGCCCGGGCTCTGCCACTACTGCGGGAGCTGGCCGACCAGTTCAATGAAACGGTGACGTTGTCGGTGCCGAATGCGAAGGATGAACTCGACCTCATCGCCGAGGCCGCCGGATCGCATGTCGTGGGCACCACATCCCGGATGTCGCATCACATGATCGGCAAACAGTTTCCACTCCACGCCAGCTCCAGCGGCAAGGTGCTCTTGGCTGAGTGGCCGATCAAGAAGATCGTGGGCCGGTTGCCCGAAAGGCTCGACGCATTCACAGCGCACACCATCACCGACCGCACAGCCCTGCTGGCCGAGCTCGATCAGATCCGCGAAAGCGGCTTCGCACTCATAGACAACGAACTCGAAGAAGAATTGATCTCCCTCTCCCTTCCCGTCAGGGATTCGTCGGGGAATCTGGTGGCGATCGTGTCCCTCAACGGTCCGCGATATCGGTTCGGCCCCGACCGCATTCCCGAAGGCCTTCACCGGATGCAGCAGCTCGTCGAGCGTCTCGTCGATGTCTTCTGGCAGGATTCGACAATCGCTTGACCGGTACCGCAACAGATATGCCCCTGAACGCAGCATGTCGATCTCCACGAAACGGGAACGTACTGAGCGGGATACATATAGTGTTCGGCGCCGCCGCGGACCTCCCGTTGCCGATCCGTCAGCAGCTCACCCAAACCTGCCATCTACGTTTCCGTGATCGACGCGCTCGACGAGGTCAGGATCGCACCATTTGCGGGACCGCAGTGACAACAGCACAACCACCCGGAAGTATCGGGAATCGCGACGGAAGGTCGGTGTGGTGACGCCGTACCGCTCGATGAACTCGTGCTGTTCGACGAACCGAAGGTCACCGGACGTGCCGGGCACCGAGTACTGCCGATTCGGCATGCGCCACGTGCCCGTGTCGGGTACGTCCCACATCTGCACGTTGGCGGGCAACAGTTTCCAGCCCTGGTCGGTGTGCAGTTCGAGGTTCGCGACGACCTCGATGGTCGCGACCACTCCGCTGACGGACAGTACTGGCTGAGGGGAGAACCCCGGGTACCTGTCGACGTAGAAGACTCCTCGGCCGACACCGTTCGGCCGACTCTCGACCTCCTCGGCCAGTGATCGGAGCTCGGCGGGAAGCTGCTGCTCGTCGAGCCACGAGAGGGCAGTGGTCACGGTGTCACCCGGGTGCCAGACGGAGTCTGCGGAGACAGGCTCGTCGTCGACGAAGACCGTGAGCGTCTGGGGTGAGGCATGGTCAGGCGTGCGCCGTGGTCGTTCGTCGAGCATCGTCAGACCCCGCGCAGTAGGCGGACCGATGGGCGAAGCCATCGGGTGCGGGGTTACCGTGCAGCAGACGATACGCGCCCGCCGCATCGGTTCGACCGCCGCTGCCGCACTGAACGCGGCAGCGGCGCCGGCGGAGGGCAGCTCGATCGATGCGAATCAGTACGGCAGAGACGAGCAGCTGGGGCGGTCGACGATGGCCTGGCCCTCGCAGAGCATGGCCTGCTCGTCGTCGTCGAAACGGTCGCGCCGATCCCGGTCGCGGGCATCGCGGTCCGACTGTGCGGCCACCGCGACATCAGTCCCCGACGAGGCGGGCATGGCGTGCGCGATTCCGGCTGCGCCGGTGAGAGAGAACGCGACCGCGGCGAACATCAGGCCGGCGCGAATGGCAGTGTGGCGAAACATGCGGTGTCCTTGGTGGTGTGTGGTCGAGTATTCCTTGGCCACAACAACACTGCCGTCCGGACATGCGGTTCGACAGACACCCTAGGGTGCGCGTTGCCCACCCCTGTGTGAACGCCGGGAACGCGTCCGGGCTGAGCGGTGCCGTCGTGAACGCAGATGACCAAGGCTGTTCGGGTCCGACCCGCCGCAAACAAAACCTTTGATAGCAGTATCACGAAATTCTATTACCACCCCATCATCATGTTGTTTCATGATCTTTGGGAGCGTCCATCGTCATGAATCGGAGCACCCATGAATTCCACCGTCAGCGCACCCGGCTGGCAGAAGTCCGTGTTCGACGTTCTGCGTGAAGGAGATGTCAAACAGATCGCGTACGTACCGGACGCCGGCCACTCGTACGCAATCCAAGCAGCGATCGCCGACCCCGGCATCGAAGACGTCGTCCTGACCACCGAGGAAGAGGGCGTCGGACTTGTCAGCGGCGCGTGGCTCGGCGGGCAGCGCGCGGTCCTGCTCATGCAGAGCAGCGGAGTCGGCAACTGTGTCAACATGTTTTCCCTGCTGGAGATGTGCAAGTTCCCGTTCCTCACGCTGGTGACGATGCGTGGTGAGTACGCCGAGTTCAACCCTTGGCAGATCCCCATGGGTTCGACCACGCAGCAGGCCCTCGAACTCATGGGCATCACAGTTTTCCGGGTCGACGACCCCGATCAGGTCGGCGAGGTCGTCTCCGCCGCCTTCGATCAGGCTTTCCTCGCTGGTGAGCGCGTCGCAGTGCTCCTGGGCCAGCGGCTCATCGGACGCAAGAAATGGGAGCGCAAGTGAACGCACACGACTCGACCATCGGAACCCTCGCCGGCGAACGCCTCGACCGACGCGATTTCGTCGCGACACTGCTCGACCGGGCGCCGGAGGCACTGTTCGTCACCGGTCTCGGCTCCCCCTCCTATGACGTGTTCGCCGCCGGGGAGCGTGACCGCAACTTCTATCTGTGGGGCGCCATGGGCGCCGCCGTACCCACCGGCCTGGGCCTCGCGCTCGCTCGCCCGGACGAGTCCGTGGTCGTCATCACCGGTGACGGGGAGCAGCTCATGGGCATCGGCGCGCTCGGATCGGTCGCGGTCAAGGCCCCGAAGAACCTCACCATCGTCGTCGTCGACAACGGGCACTTCGGCGAAACCGGCATGCAGCGCAGCCACTCGAGCCTCGGCGCCGATTTGGCCGGCATCGCGTCGTCGTTCGGCATTGCCCGCACCGAACGGGTCCGCGACATCGCCGACGCCGAGCGTGTCGCACGGATCGTCACCGCCCGGGAAGGTACGACCTTCGTTCAGGTGTTCATCGAGCAGACCGAGCCGCCGCGCGCCCTTCCGCCCCGGGACGGCACGGCGGTGAAGAACAAGTTCCGTGCCGCGCTCGGCCTCGACACGTTCTGATGGCCGACACCGAAGCGAAAGAGAACACTGTCATGCAGAAATACCTGCTCCATATCGACGGCCAGCAGCGCCCGTCCGCTGTCGATTCCTACTTCGAGACCGACAATCCCTTCACCGGCCGGCCGTGGGCGCAGATCGCGCGCGGACAAGCATCGGATGTCGAGGACGCCGCCCAGGCCGCGCACCGTGCCATGACCACGGGGCCGTGGGCGAGCATGAGTCCCAGCGCCCGCGGTCTCGTCCTCCAGCGCGTCGCCGACGTGCTCGAGGAGAACGCCGAATTTCTCGCCCGCATCGAGGTCCGCGACAACGGCAAGCTCTACAACGAGATGTTGGGCCAGTGCCGGTATCTCGCGCAGTGGTACCGGTACTACGGCGGTCTCGCCGACAAGACCGAAGGCCGCGTCGTTCCCGTCGACAAACCGGGATACTTCACCTACACCCGGCGCGAGCCCATCGGGGTCGTCGGAATCATCACCCCATGGAACTCACCGCTGCTGCTGCTCACCTGGAAGCTGGCACCCGCGTTGGCCGCTGGTTGCTCGGTCGTCGTCAAACCCTCCGAATACACCTCCGCCTCGACGTTCGAATTCGTTCGTATCCTCGAGCAGGCGGGCCTGCCTGCGGGAGCGGTCAACGTGGTCAGCGGATTCGGGCCGGACGTGGGTGGGCCGCTGGTCGAGCACCCCCTGGTGCGCAAGGTGGGATTCACCGGCTCCGACGCGACCGGGCGGCACATCGGCGCCGCGGCGGCGCGCGGCCTCAAACGGGTTTCGCTCGAACTCGGCGGCAAATCACCGAACATCGTCTTCGCCGACGCCGATCTCGACGCTGCGGTCAACGGCGCGGTGTCCGGAATCTTCGCCGCGACCGGTCAGACCTGCATCGCCGGAAGCCGGCTTCTGGTGCAGCGATCCGTGCACGACGAGGTCGTCGCCAAGCTGGTCGCGCTTGCCTCGACCGCGCGGATCGGTGACCCGATGTCCCCCGACACCCAGGTGGGGCCGATCACGACTCGGGACCAGCACAAGAAGGTCCTCGAGTACATCGACATCGCCACCGCCGAGGGCGCACAACTCGCGCTCGGTGGCGGCGTGGCCACCGGCACCGGAACCGATGGGTGGTTCGTACAGCCGACAGTGTTCACCGGGGTGAGCAACCAATCCCGGTTGGCGCAAGAGGAAGTCTTCGGCCCGGTGCTGGCGGTGATCCCGTTCGACACCGAAGACGAGGCGATCACCATCGCCAACGACTCGAAGTACGGTCTCGGCGCCGGGGTCTGGACCACCGATCTGCCTCGCGCGTTCCGCATGGCGGAGGCGATCGAGTCCGGGACGGTCTGGGTCAACACCTACCGCGCGGTCAGCTTCATGCTGCCGTTCGGCGGGGTGAAGGACTCCGGTATCGGCCGGGAAAACGGTGCCGAGGCAATCGACGAGTACCTCGAAACCAAGAGCGTGTGGATCAATACCGGGGCACCGACCGGCAACCCGTTCGTCCTGCGCTGACCCCCGCGCCGAGGGTCGTCTGTCGACTGAGAGGCAGGCACGATCATTCGCGTCGAGGAGGCCCGGCGAGGCCCGTGGTGTTCTCGACGAGCGTCTCGAGAACGAACCTCTGAAAGCCTGCGGCGACCGAGGAGGTGAGGGGTCGATCGGCCTGGATCATGCCGATCGTTCGCCAGGCATCGCGATCGCGGAGTTCGACCAGTGCAGTTCCGTCGGGAGGGGCGGCGACGGCCGGCGGGGCAGGCACAACTCCCACGCCGACTCCGGCCGCGATCATGGCGCGCATCGTGCCGACCTCGGTGACCGAGAACGTGATTCGTGGGGCGAAGCCGGCAGCTCGGGCGAGACGGTCGGTGAGCTGGCGCAGCCCGTACTCCGGCGTGAGCGCCACGAAATCGTCTTCGGCGACTTCGGCGAGACTCACCGTCTTGCGGCGGGCCAACCGGTGACGGACAGGGACGAGCAAGCGAACCGGTTCGGTGGCCACTGGTGTCCACACGAGGTCGTCGACGGAGGGCTCGGGGGCTACGAAGCCGAGATCGGACCGCCCGAGCCGGATGTCGTCGACAACCGAATCTGCTGCGGCGCCGCGTAGTTCGAATCTCACTTTGGGATGTTCGGCGCGATACCTGCTGATCAGTTCCGGCACGAGCCACTCGCCGAGACTGTGCAGGAAGCAGAGGGAGACGGTGCCCTCGTTCGGATCCGCAAGGGTGCTGATCCGGTTGTGTGCGGAATCCACCTCGCTCAATGCGCGCAACGCATGTGCGCGGAGAATCTCGCCGTACCGGTTGAGATGGAGCCGATTGTGCCGCCGGTCGAACAAGCGCACCCCGAACCCCGTCTCCAGCCGGGCTATGGCCCGCGACAACGTCGGTTGCGTGACGTGCATCTCCGCGGCGACAGCGGTGATGTTCTCCGATTCGGTGAGGGCGACGAACCACCGCAACTCCTGCAAGTTCACTGCCTGAGCTTATACGCGAAGCGTATGAGAGTCGGCGGATATCGGCATTTCACAAACACCCGCGGGAGCGCGACAGTGAAAGGGCACTGACACGACTGCCCCGGCAAGGAGAATGACGTGAGTACCGAGCGTTCGGATTTTGTTTCCCACCCTGTGCATCGGCCCTTGGAGGGTGTCGTGGTGGTCTCGCTCGAACAGGCGATCGCGGCACCGTTCGCGACCCGGCAACTCGCCGACCTCGGTGCGCGGGTGATCAAGATCGAACGTCCCGGCGTCGGAGATCTCGCACGCGGATACGACCGAACGGTCCAGGGGATGGCGAGTCATTTCGTGTGGACTAACCGAGGGAAGGAGAGCATCGAGCTCGACGTTCGCTCCGAGGAGGGCAACCGGATCCTGCACCAACTCGTCGACCGCGCCGACGTCCTCGTCCAGAACCTGGCACCCGGCGCGGCAGGGCGCCTCGGCATCGGCGCCGACCGCTTGCGGGAAACCCACCCACACCTGATCACGTGCGATATCTCCGGATATGGCCGCGGCGGCCCCTATGAGGCACGAAAGGCCTACGACCTGCTGATCCAATGCGAGGCCGGACTGGTGTCGATCACCGGAACCGAGGACGAGCCCTCGAAGGTCGGACTGTCCATCGCGGACATCTGCGCCGGCACGTATGCCTACTCGGGGATCCTCACCGCCTTGCTCGATCGTGGGCGGACCGGCCGAGGCGCCAACCTCGAGATCTCGATGCTCGAGGCGCTCGGCGAGTGGATGGGGTACGCCGACTACTACGCCCGATACGGCGGGTCGGCGCCGAAGCGGACGGGAGCGAGCCACGCGACCATCGCGCCGTACGGACCGTTCACTGCGGCCGACGGGGAGGTCGTCAACCTGGGTCTGCAGAACGAACGCGAATGGGACGTGTTCTGTCGTGTCGTGCTGCATGCGCCGGAGCTGATCGACGATCCGCGGTTCGTCACCAACGCCGACCGGGTCGCACACCGCGCCGAGCTCGATGGCGTCATCGACGACGTTGCCGCAGGCCTCACCGGCGCGGACCTCGTCCACAGGTTGGAAGCGGCGAAGATCGCGTATGCCCGGCAGCGCACGATGGACGAGTTCGCCGAGCACCCGCAGCTCGCGGCACGCTCCCGGTGGGCGCAATTCGATTCCCCCGTCGGACGGCTCGAAGGACTACTTCCCCCGGTGACGGTGATGGGCGCCGAACACGAGATGCGCCCCGTACCAGGTCTGGGGGAACACACCGACAGCATCCTGACGTGGCTCGACGAGTACGCAGCGGTCGGGTCCTGACACACACTCTTCCCTCCGCCGTCGGCCGAGTCGCGCCGTCGGCGACGAACTACCGAAGGAGAACTACCTTGAGCAGCAGCGAAATCCAGGTCGAGCAGTCGGCGCCACCGGTCACCGGCTGGCCCGGCCGCTACTTCGAAGACTTCGAGATCGGAGACGTGTACCGGCACCCACTCGGCCGCACGGTGCTGCCGGTCGACAACTCGTGGATGACGCTCCTCACCCAGAACACGGCGCCGATCCACTTCGACGCGCACTACTCGAGTCAGACGACGTGGGGTAAGCCGCTCGTCGACTCCACCTTCACCCTTGCCCTCGTCACCGGGCAGAGCGTCACCGACATCTCCCAGCACGTGCACGCCAACCTCGGTTGGGACCGGGTGCGCCTGCCGAACCCGGTATTCGAGGGCGACACCATCTACTCCCAATCGGAGGTCCTCACCAAACGAGAGTCCTCGTCCCACAGGGACATCGGCATCGTCACCGTGCGCACCATCGGGTACAACCAGGACGGCACCATCGTCATCACCTTCGAACGGACCCTCATGGTGTATCGCAAGGGACACGGACCGCACACTGCAGGCGTCGACCCCAAGTGGGACGACCGGTCACGGCGCGCAGCCGGGATCGAGTAGTTGATCGAGTTGCCGGGCAGGCAGGGCCGGCGCGGCAACACCCTGGGCGTCGAATACCGAGCCTTGTGGACGTTTGTGGCTGTTCTGCCATGCCCCGCGACTGGCCGGTCTCGGCAGATCATCAACCACCCCGACGATGACCCAGAAGGCTTCTTCGCCGAATTCATCGACCGAGCCTGGAATTCGCGGTACTTCTCGAGCGCTCTGTATTCCGCCAGTCTGCGGCACAAGGTCCGGGCCGGTGCCGTGCGTGGAATCTTCGAGTCGATGGTGGAACTCTCCGACCAGGGCGATCTGATGAACCGCTTCCTGGCGATACCCGCGCCCAAGATGTTCATGTATGGACAGCAGAACGCATCGTTGTCGTATTTGGAACACCTGTCTGCCCATGGTGTGGAGGTCGCCGAAATCCGGATTTTGTGCCGCCCGCGCTCCGAGCTACCTGCGGCAGTGCCGTCTAAAGCGAATGTAAGGAAAGCGGACCATCCCTTCCCTCTCGCTGTGGCGGCGACCACATTGGTGTCAGTGACTATGCATCATCACAGCAGTCGAGGAAGGAACATCATGCGACACACGACTTCGAACCCCACGTCGTCGACCGGCGAGAGGCGGGTTGTTGCGAACGTGGTTCGCGGCTGCATCGGCAACCTCGTGGAGTGGTACGACTGGTTCGTCTATGCAGCGTTCAGTGTGTTCTTCGCGGCGTCCTTCTTCCCGCAGAGCAGCACGACCGCCCAGCTTCTCTCCACCGCACTGGTTTTCGCCGTCGGATTCCTGATGCGCCCGATCGGTGGGTACATCCTGGGCCGATACGCGGACCGGTACGGGCGCAAGAACGCGCTGACGTTGTCGGTGCTGATGATGGCCGCAGGATCGCTGATCATCGCTGCGACACCGAGTTTCGAGGCGATCGGCATGCTCGCCCCGGCGCTGCTGGTGATGGCGCGACTGATCCAGGGACTCTCCGTGGGAGGCGAATTCGCTTCCAGCGCAACGTACCTGTCCGAGGTCGCGACGCCCGGCCGCCGCGGCTTCTACTCGAGCTTCCAGTACGTGTCGATTATTCTGGGTCAGCTCGCTGCGCTCGGTGTCCAGATCATTCTGCTGCAGCTGCTGACCATCGACCAGATGCAGGCCTGGGGTTGGCGTATTCCGTTCGTGATCGGCGCGATCGCCGCCGTGACCGTGATGCTCTTCCGTCGCGGGATGGACGAGTCGGACCAGTACAAGGAGGAGGCGGCCCAGATCGCTGCCGAGAAGGCGTCCGGCACGCAGCCGTCGGCCAAGCGCGGCACCCTCCGACTGCTGCTGCAGTACCCGAAGCAGCTCGCGATGGTCTTCGGCCTCGCGATCGGCGGCACCGTCGCGTTCTACACGTACACCACGTACCTGCAGAAGTACATGATCAACACCTCGGGGATCGCCCCGGAAACGGTGGCGTGGATCAACTTCGCCGCACTGTTCATCTACATGCTGCTGCAGCCCGTGGCCGGACTGATCTCCGACCGCATCGGTCGCCGCAAGGTCATGCTGTTCTTCGGTGTCGGCTCGACCGTGCTGACCGTCCCGATTCTGACCGTTCTCGGCAACACCACCAACGCGTTCGTGGCGTTCGGCCTGATGATGACCGGACTGGTCATCGTGACCGCCTACAGCGCTCTGAGCGCGATCGTCAAGGCGGAGCTGTTCCCGACGAAGGTCCGCGCGCTCGGCGTCGGGTTGCCGCACGCGATCACCGCCGCCCTGTTCAGCGGCACGGCCGAGCCTCTCGCGCTCGCGCTCAAGCAGGCCGGACATGAATCGGCCTTCTTCTACTACGTCGTCGGCTGCTCGGCACTGACCCTAATCGCCGCGCTGTTCATGGCCAAGGGCAAGGGCGGCACCACCCTCGATCCGGAGACGGAGAATCCCGCCCGCGACGGACGCGAGGAAGACCGCGACGACCGCCGACTCGAGCGTGTCTGATCCCTCGTCCTCCGGCATTGTTCCCCGGGCGCACCGCGGCCGGGGGACAATTCCGGTTATGCGCATCGCGGTGGTCGAGGACGACGACGGCGTCGGCAACGCACTCGTTGCGGGTCTGACCCGGCAGGCGCACCAGCCCGTGCGGATGAAGTTCGGGTCCGAACTGCTGCTGCACCACGGCGAGGTGGACTTCGTCCTGCTCGATCTGGGGTTGCCGGACCGCGACGGGCTCGAGGTGTTGCGTCAGCTCCGCCAGGTCAGCGCCGTCCCCGTCATCATCCTGACCGCCCGCGACGACGAACGTTCGGTGGTGCGCGGCCTGCGCGGCGGCGCCGACGACTACCTGGTCAAGCCGGCCCGCATGTCCGAGCTGTTCGCTCGCATCGAAGTGGTGCGCCGGCGAAGCATGGCCGTCGAAGGCGGCGCACCACGAGAAGTGGTCACCGGAGACGTCCGCGTCGACCTCGATTCCCGCACCGTCACCGTGGCGGGAACAGAGGTCGACCTGACGTCGAAGGAGTTCTCCCTCCTCGAGATCCTGCTCGAGAACCCGGGGGCTGCGGTCAGCCGTCAGCAACTGATGGACCGGGTGTGGGGTGACGCGTTCGTGGCGGTCTCGCGTTCTCTCGACGTCCACATCGGCACTCTGCGCGCCAAGCTGGACCGACCCGGGTTGATCAGCACCATCCGTGGTTTCGGCTACCGGTGGGTGTGCTGACCTCGGGGTCGAAACGACATGCGCCGACGGTTACTGCTGATTCTCGCGATACTCGGATCCTAAGCGGTCGCGAGTTTCGCGATTCCCCTCGCGCTCGCGACCGCGGACTCGCGGACGCAGGAGTTCACACTCGGCCGCGAGGGAGACATCCAACGGTTCGCCGTCCTCGCCGAGGAGTACGTCAGGACCGGCGACCCGGCCCGGATCGCCGGCGAGGTCGAGGCATACGACGACGTGTACGGCGAGGGCGTTCTGGTGGTCTCCACGCGTGGTGTCCCGACCCTCGGGGTAGGCCTCGACGGCAACGAACCCGGAATCGAGGCCGCGATTCGCAGCGGACTGCGCAACGAGCGGGTCTCCACCGTCGACCGGCTGTTCCCGTGGAGCGCCGACGAGGCCCTGTTCGTCAAGCCGGTCGGGTCGGGCGCTCAGGTGAACGGCACCATCGTGCTGCGTGCCTCGACCGCCGAGGCCCGCTCCGACATCCTCCGGCAATGGGCCGTGATCGCGGCCGGTGCCGTGCTGGCACTGGTCGCTTTCGGTGTCCTCGCGATCGCCTTGAGCCGGTGGGTGCTCGGACCGCTCGCGAACTTGTCCAAGGGAATCGTGCAACTCATCCGCCGGATGCCCGACGCGAGGACACCGCCGAGTTCCGTGCCACCGCGATCCGTGCTGCCGGCCACGGCCGCAGGCGGGCCGCCCGAGGTGCGCCGGCTCGCGCATTCGTTCGACGTGATGTCTTCGGCGGTGCTGCGGGCAGCGGACGCGCAACAGCGCCTGATCGCCGATACCGCCCATCAACTGCGGAACCCGCTCGCGGCGTTGCAGTTCCGCCTCGACCTCCTCGACGACGGGATACCGGACAGCGCGCGCGAGGACTATCACAGCGTGACCGAGGAGGCCAAACGCTTGCAGACCATTCTCGACAGTCTTCTCTCGCTCGCCTCGGCCGAGACGCCGCGATTCGGGGCCGATCGGTCCGAGGCGGCCTGCGACGCACTGTCGGTGGTGGCCGACCGGGTCGACTTCTGGTCGGTGACGGCCCGCGAACGTGGTGCGCGTCTGGCCACCATCGCAGACCCCGACGTCGACCATGTTCCGGTCGCGATCGCCGAGAACGATCTGTCCCAGGTGCTCGATGTACTGATCGACAACGCCTCCCGATACGCAGGCCCGCACCCCACCATCGAAATCGGCGTCGTCGTGGAGCCGTCACCGGACCGCTCTCGGGTGTGCGTGTGGGTGGCCGACGACGGTCCAGGTGTCCCGGAAGAGTTGCGCGGCAAGCTCACCGAGCGCTTCTTCCGGGCCAGCGACCAGGTCGGAACCGGTCTCGGCCTCTCCATTGTCGAGGTGGTCGCCGCAGCCTACGGCGGCCGTCTCGTCATCGACGAGGCCCCCGCCGGCGGACTGCGCGTACGCTTGTGGCTCGAACCGCACGTGGAGAAGCTGGACGATGATTAGCCGGCGACAGTTCATCGGTGGTGTGGCCGCAGCGGTCGCACTGTCGGGATGCGCTCGTGCCCAGCCCACGGGGACGTTCGACATCGCGTCCGGGGAGCGCGACGGATTCCAGTCCGAGTTCGCCGAGTTGCTTGCGGACGTCCCGCCCCCCTCGGGTGGGGATCTCCGGTTGACGGTGCGCTACACCACCGGTTCCCTGGAGAACCTGTCGCTGCTGGCGTCGGGTGAGGTACTCATCGGGCTGACCCTGGCCGACTCCGCTGTCGAGTCGGCCACCCCGATCGTGGCCATCGGCCGGGTGTACGAGAACTATCTCCAGTGCGCGGTGCCGGCGCGCTCACCCTTTCGCACGATGAAAGATCTTCGGGGCCAGACGATCAGCCTCGGCGCCCCGGGTTCCGGCACCGCGCAGACCGGAAGGCGGGTCCTCGAGGCGAGCGGTCTGACCCTCGACGACGTGACGGTGCGCCCGGTCTCACTCACCACCGTCCTCGACTCCCTGCGCGACGGTACRGTCGCCGCCGCACTGTGGGCCGGTGGCGTGCCCACCCCGGCGGCGATGCCGCGGCCCGGGCACGGTCCGGACGGCGGAATCCGGCTACTCGACCTGTCCGCCGAGTACGTCGAGATGCGCAGGATCTACGGGCCCATGTACGAACCGGTTTCGGTCCCTGCCCGGACGTACGGTGACACTGCCGAGACCGCGACGGTGGGGGTCCCCAGCCTGCTCGTCGCCTCGCCGCAGCTGCCCGACGCCGTGGCCGGTGCCCTCGTCGACCTTCTCATCGATCGAGCCCAGGACCTGATTCCCCCCGACACCGTCGGCGCGCAGTTCCTCGACGCCCGATCGCTGATCCAGACAGCCGGCGTCCCTCGCCATCCGGGGGCTGTCGAGGCGTACCGCCGTCACCACGGTTAGAAGGCGGACGGGTACCGCCGGCAACCTCAAGTACGTGTAAAACCTGGCCCCCACCCGATTGACTATGGCGCGTACATAGAGGCAAAATGGCCGTACATTTCGAGGAAGGCTGGCTCCATGGCATCGCAGACCGCCCTACCGCTCGCGGGGATCACCGTCGTAAGCATCGAACAAGCAGTTGCTGCACCCTTCGCGACCCGGCAACTGGCCGACCTCGGTGCCCGCGTCATCAAAGTGGAACGTCCCGACGCCGGCGACTTCGCGCGGCGTTACGACGAGACCGTGCACGGCGAATCGAGCTACTTCGTCTGGCTCAACCGTTCCAAGGAGTCGCTGACGCTGGACCTGAAGTCCGACGAGGGCCGCGACATCCTCGAAAAGCTGTTGTCCACAGCGGATGTCTTCGTGCAGAACCTTGCGCCCGGCGCCGCAGCCCGAATGAACCTCGACGCCCAGTCGCTCCAGCAGCGGTATCCCGCGCTGATTCCGTGCGACGTGTCCGGCTACGGCAACACCGGTCCCTGGTCCGATCGCAAGGCCTACGACATGCTCGTCCAGGGCGAATCCGGTCTGATGTCGCTGACCGGCCCCGACGAGTGCCCGTGCAAGGTCGGTGTGTCGATCGCCGACATCGCGGCCGGCATGTACGCCTACAGCGGGATCCTGTCCGCGCTGTACACGCGTGCAACCACCGGCACCGCCCGCGCGGTGGAGGTCGCTCTGTTCGAGGCGCTCGGTGAATGGATGGGATCGCCCGCCTACTACACCGAATACGGTGGCACGCAGCCCAGCCGGGTCGGGGCCGAACACGCGACGATCGCCCCGTACGGCCCGTTTCCCACCGCCGACGGCACGGTCCTGCTGTCGATCCAGAACGACCGCGAATGGTCCGCCTTCTGTTCGGAGGTGCTCGGCGACGAGTCGATCGCCACCGACCCACGTTTCTGCCGCAACTCCGCGCGGGTGGTGCACCGTGAGGAATGCAACGCTCTGATCTCCGCGCGGACGCGTCTGCTCAACACCGACGACGCCCTCGCCCTGCTCGACAAGGTGTCGATCGCCAACGGCAGGCTGGGCTCCGTATCGGATTTTCTGTCCCACCCATCCCTGGCCGGCCGTGACCGCTGGCGTGAGGTGGAGACCCCGGGCGGCCCGGTGCGAGCGCTGCTGCCGCCGGCGAACCTCAGTGGTGTGGAACCTCGATTCGATCCGGTTCCGGCTCTGGGTGCGCACACCGATGCCATTCTGGGGGAACTCGGTTACAGCGGCGCGGCGATCTCCGAACTGCGTACTGCCGACTCGATCTGAGGCTGGGCAGTGCCCCACGCAGTGGCGTCCGATGGAACTCGAATCGCGTACCAGGTCAGCGGCGAAGGACCGCCGCTGCTGCTGCTCGCCGGTCAGGCCAACAATCACCATTGGTGGGATCGTGTTCGCGCGGACTTCGATACGCACTTCCGCACCATCACGGTGGACTACCGCGGCACCGGAGCAAGCGACAAGCCCGAGACCGGGTACAGCACAATACTGTTCGCCGACGACGTGATCTGCGTGCTGGACTCCCTCGGAATCGGGAGGGCGCACGTCTACGGCACGTCGATGGGAGGCCGGGTGGCGCAGTGGGTCGCCGCGCGTCACCCGGAGCGTGTCGACGCCCTGATCCTCGGCTGCACCTCGCCCGGTGGAACGCACGCGGTGGAGCGCAGCAGGGAAGTCCGAGCGAGCCTGGCGCAATCCGATCCCGACCGGTCGCGCCGCGCCCTGCTGGAGTTGATGTACACGCCGGAGTGGCTAGGTCGAAATCCCGGTCCCTACAACACTCTCGGGGACCCGGACATGCCCGCGCACGCCAAGCTCGCCCACCTGCGGGCAAGCAACGGTCATGACGCGTGGGATGCGCTGCCGTCGATCAGTGCGCCGACCCTCGTCCTGCACGGGACCGACGACCTTCTGTCCCCGGCCGACAACGCACCCCTGCTCGCCGAGCGGATCCCGAACTCCCGCGTGCACTTGCTCCCGGGCGCACGGCACGCGTACTTCGAAGAGGGGTGCACTGCCGCGGGCGCCGCAGCGATCGGCTTCCTCGCCGAACAATAAGAGCGCGTTCGCGAGTGGGGTCGAGGCGCGCTAGTTGCGGGATCCGGGCATGACGATGCCGACCTTCGCCGCACCGAGGCCGTGGTCGCGGGCGGCGTCGAGTGCGGCGGGAGTGTCCTCGAGGTCGAACATCGTCTCGAGACAGTGGTCGACCTCGATCGTCCCGTTCTCGATGGCCTCGACTGCCGCCCGGAACGACAGCAGCCCGCCCTCGGACTGCGTACCGTTGACCCACTCCATGGTCAGGGACTTGCGGAATGAACGCTCCACGGGGAACGGGGAGTTGCCCGTCGATTCGGGGTAACCGAAGAATCCGATCGTTCCGCGAACGCGCGCGGCTTCGACCGCTGCGGCACGGGCGAGATCGTAGCCGGCGGCCTCGATCACCAAGTCCGCACCGACGCCGCCGGTCGTATCGAGGACGACCTCGGCGATCGACTCGACCGGTTCGAGGACGGTCCGCGCCGCGCCGAGCCGTTCGGCGACGGCGAGGCGATCCTTGTTCAGGTCTGCAATGGTGACCTTGAGGCCCCGAGCAATCAAGTGCTGCAGGTAGAACAATCCCGAGGAGCCGGCGCCGATGATCGCCGCCGTCCGCGGCATCCGCTCGACCGGTGTGTCGGCAGGTAGAAACTTCTTCATCCCGAAGAGGGTGGTACCGAGTTGCTGGGCGAGCAGCATGCGCCGAAGGTCTACGCCCTCGTTCAACGCGATCACGTGACTGGCGTCGACGGCCTGGAACTCGGCGAAACAACCACCGCGCTGACCGTGGGGGACGGTAAGCACCGGACGTCCGACTTCGACCCTCGAATCCTCGCTTCGAACAACGATTCCCACGCCTTCGTGGCCCGGATATCCGGGTCTCCCGAGGAGTACCGGGTCATGGAATCCGTCGAAGACGATGTGGACGTCGGAACCGCAGATCGAGGCGTATCGCATCTCCACGAGCACTTGGTTTGGCTCCGGGACCGGCCGGGGGAAGTCGCGAACTTCGACGACGCCGGGTGTGGTCACGCATGCTGCACGCATTCAGGCCTCGCTTGGGTGAGTCGGTGCTGGGAGTTGGAGGACGCATCGGATAGCCGCTCGGCGCGCCTTCCTGGATGGCGGTCACCGTATCGCACGCAGCCGGCGGCGGCAAGAGAAATCGCGTACGGGGCTGCCGGACAGATAGCGTCCGAACAATGTGCGGCGCAGTCGGTTTCACTCTGCTGGTAGCCATGCCTGCTCGTAATCAATCCATCAGAATTTGGCATTATCGCGCCAGGTCCATCAGGTAGCAGAATCACCAGAGTCACGACAACGAAGTGAGACCCAGATAACTACTTCGGGGTGAAGTATCGCAGGCTACAGAGGGCGTGGTGCATGGTCGATGTGCCTTCCTCGACGCCGAGCAATCACGGAACGTAGTGCATACCAATGGGTGTCGAAGTCCTGAGCCCCTGACGCGGTTCGTGACGGACCGGACCGTCGATCGGTGAAGCCCGCAGCCATTGCAGGATCCATTCCCACCACAAGGAGTCGCCATGACCCCCTCCACACCGCCGCACGCTCACAGAACCGATGATCGATCCGAGGAGCCGCCTCGCTCGCGCGGTCACTACGTCAAGTCGGTGCTGGTCGGTTCCATCGGCAACATGATCGAATGGTTCGACTGGTTCGTGTATTCGACTTTCGCAATCTATTTTGCCGGACAATTCTTTCCGAGCGACGACCGCACCGCGCAGCTCCTGAACACGGCGGCCATCTTCGCCGTCGGATTCCTGGCGAGGCCTCTCGGCGGCTGGTTGCTCGGGCGTCTGTCGGACCGCAACGGCCGTAAAGCCGGCCTGACGGTGTCCGTCGGAATGATGTCTGCGAGCGCCTTGATGATCGCTCTCGCGCCGAACTACGAGACGGCCGGCAATCTGGGAGCCTGCCTGTTGGTCACCGCGCGCATCCTGCAGGGACTGTCGGTCGGTGGCGAGTATGCCGCGTCGGCGGCGTATCTGACCGAGGTATCCAAGAAGGGCTGGCGGGGTCTGGGGGCGAGTTTCCAATACATCTCCGTCACCCTGGGGCAGCTCGCCGGCCTGCTGGTCCTCATCGTCTTGCAGTTCTCCTTGTCCGACGAACAGCTGACGTCGTGGGGTTGGAGAGTGCCGTTCGCGATGGGTGCCATCGGTGCCGTCGCGGTCTTCTACCTGCGGCGCGGAATGCACGAGACGACGGCCTACTCGGTTGCCGAAACGGTCGATACCGAAGATCGCCGGGGAACACTGGCCGAGGTATGGCGCAACCGGCGCGCCGCCGTCGTCGTCTTCACCCTGACCCTCGGGGGCACCGTCGCCTACTACACCTACACCACCTACCTGACCAGCTACTTCGTGAACAGCGTCGGCCTCGAGAAGTCGCAGGCCTCGACGATCAGCTTCATCGGACTGGTGGTGTTCCTGGTCCTCTTGCCGATCGGTGGGTACGTCTCCGACCGCATCGGCCGGCGGCCCGTCCTCATCTTCTTCGGCATCGGCACCACGATCGGAACGTATCCGATCCTGCAGGGAATGCAGAACAATCCCACGTGGCTCACCTGCCTGGTGCTCACCGTCCTCGGTCTGGTATTCGTGGTCGGGTACTCGTCGGTCAACGCGGTGGTCAAGGCCGAACTGTTCCCCACCGGGGTGCGGACGGTCGGTGTTGCCATCCCGTACAGCATCGCCACCGCCGTGTTCGGAGGAACTGCCCCATACATCGCACTGGCGTTCCGCGACGCGGGCCGGGAGAGTTGGTTCTTCATATACGTCTCGATCTGCGCGGCCATCTCACTGATCACCTACGTGTTCATGCGTGAGACCAGGGACGTCAACCTCATCGACGAGACGGTCGCCCCGGGACCACACGACCGCGCGCAGCACTCGGCCTCGAACGGGACACCGATCAAAACCGTTCAGGGTTGACCATTGCTATTCTTCGTTGTGATCGATGTCGCTCTTGCATATCGCCTGCTGATGGTGCGGGACGGCGGTAGCTCGGGAAGGTGGTCGTCCGGTGGACGTCAAGCAGTTGACCGCACTCGTTGCGGTGGCGGACGCCGGGAGCGTGACCCGCGCAGCCGAACTACTCCACTTGGTTCAGCCGGCGGTGACACGCCAAATTCACACGCTCGAGCAGGAACTGGGTGTCCCGCTGTTCGAACGTAGCCGTGCGGGAATGGAATTGACGGAGTCCGGCCGGCTCATGCTCGAGCGCGCCCGGAGGGTGCTGTCCGAACTCGAGCGTGCCCGGGCCGAGATCCGCCCGAATCCGGGGGTGCTGCAAGGGATCGTGACGGTCGGACTTCTGTCCTCCACCTCCGAACTGCTCGCCGAACGACTCGTCGCGGCCGTGTTGCAGGAGCATCCGGCCGTCCGGTTGCGAATAGTGTCCGGGTACGCCGGACACGTGCGGCAGTGGCTCGATGCCGGTGACATCGACCTCGGTCTGCTCTACAACCTGAAATCCACGTCGTCGCTCAACGTGCGAGCATTGYTCGCCGAAAACCTGTGGGCGGTTGCCCCGCCCGACGGCGGGCTCGACACCGGACGACCGGTCACCCTCGAGGAAGTGGCGACCCACCCGGTCGTGATGCCCAGCGCGCCCCACGGAATTCGCACATTGGTTGCGGAGGCGTGCGCGAGACTCGACATCGGTCTGAACATCGTCGTCGAGACCAACGAGGTGAGCATCCAGAAGAGACTCGTGCGAGCCGGTCACGGCTGGACGATCCTGCCGGGCATCGCCGTTGCCGGTGATGTCGCCGGCGGTCTGCTCAGTGCGGCGCCGCTCCATTCCCCGGCGGTCGAGCGCACCGTCGTGCTCGCGTTACCGAGCGCCCCCCGGATCCCGCCTGCCGTCCACGCGGTGGCCGATCTGCTCGTCCGCCAGATGCGCGACGCCGTCGAGCGCGGTGAGTGGCCGTCCGCTCACTGGAAGCCGGACAACTAGCCGCGCGCGAATCAGAGCCCTCCGCGCGATACGAGTTGCGAGACGATGACGTTGCGCTGGATCTCGTTGGTGCCCTCACCGACGATCATCAGCGGGGCGTCCCGGAAGTACCGCTCGACGTCGTACTCGGTGGAATAGCCGTAACCGCCGTGGATGCGCACCGCGTTCAGGGCGATGTCCATCGCCACCTCCGACGCGTACAGCTTCGCCATCCCGGCTTCCATGTCGCACCGGTCACCGCTGTCGTACTGCTCGGCCGCATGCCAGGTCAGCTGCCGGGCCGCCGTCAACTTGGTCGCCATGTCGGCGAGGTAGTTGCCGATCGACTGGTGCTTCCAGATCGGCTTGCCGAAGCTCTCCCGCTGCTGTGCGTAGGCGAGGGAGTCCTCGAGCGCCGCCGTGGCCACACCCAGCGCCCGGCAGGCCACCTGGATGCGGCCGGTCTCGAGGCCCTTCATCATCTGCGCGAACCCCTTGCCCGGGGTCCCGCCGAGGATCGCCGTGGCCGGGGTCCGGTAGTTGTCGAACGACAGCTCACAGGTTTCGACGCCCTTGTAGCCGAGCTTGGGCAGATCCCGTGACACCGTCAGACCGGGACCGTGCTCGACCAGGACGATCGAAATCCCCTTGTGCTGGGGGGTCGCCTTCGGGTCGGTCTTGCACAGCAGCGCGATCAGCCCGGACCGGCGGGCGTTGGAGATCCACGTCTTCGACCCGGAGATCACCAGATCGTCGCCGTCGGTCTTGGCGTTGGTGGACATCGCCTGCAGATCCGACCCGCCGCCGGGCTCGGTCAGCGCCATCGTGGCCCGGATCTCACCGGTCGCCATCTTCGGCAGGTACTGCCGCTTCTGCTCCTCGGTGCCGTACARCGACAGCAGCTTCGCCACGACGGTGTGCCCGCCCATCGCCCCGGCCAGGCTCATCCASCCRCGKGCSAGTTCCTGGGTCACCTGCGCRTARCAGGGCATCGACACCGGTGATCCGCCGTACTCCTCCGGRACCGCCAGACCGTAGATCCCGATCTGCTTCATCTGCTCGATCCACTTCTCGGGGTACTCGTTGGCGTGCTCCACCGCCTGCACCGTCGGCTTCACGTCGCGGTCGATGAAGGCGCGCACCGTCTCGACCAGGTACGCCTCTTCCTCGTTCAGCTTGCCCATCACTCCACCTCGCACTCGCACAACATTTGTACGGCCATAATCCGACAATGTCTGCTTAAAGTCAACGATCGGTCTTGACATGACGGCTACGCCGCTGCCAGCATCAGCAGCGCAGCCCTACCGGGCTGGCCGTACATATCCAGCCCGAACCGGGCTCCCGGACCCTAGGAATGAAGCATCGTGCAGAACCTCACCCGCAGGCGCGCCGTTCTGGTGGCCCCCGGATCCGACGAACGCAAGGCCGTCAAGGCGCTCGCGTCGACCGCCGACGAGGTGGTCCTCGACCTCGAGGACGCCGTCGCCCCGGCCAGGAAGGCCGACGCCCGCGACCTCGTGCGCCGTCTCGTGCGCGAGTCCGACTGCTCCCGGGCCGTCTCGGTCCGCATCAACGCGCTGGCCACACCGTGGGCCGAGGACGACCTCGCCCTGTGCGCCTCCCTCGGCGCCGCCCTCACGAGCATCGTGGTTCCCAAGGCGGAGACGGCGCAGGATCTGGCGCACGCCGATCAGGCTCTCGCCGGCACCGACATCGGGTTGCAGGCTCTCGTCGAAACTCCGGTCGGCGTGCAGAACATCGGCGACATCACCCGGTCCGTCGCCCGGCTCGAGTCCGTCATCATCGGCTACGCCGATCTCGGGGCGGCCCTCGGCCGTTCCCGATCCGCCCTCCCAGAGCACTGGCTCGCGATCCAGGACGGCGTCCTCGTCGCCGCCCGCGCCGCAGGCATCCAGGCGATCGACGGACCCTTCCTCGGAATCGCCGACGACGACGCCTTCCGCCACTCGGCCGCATGGACCGGCGCACTCGGGTTCGACGGGAAATGGGTCATCCACCCCGCCCAGGTCGAATCGGCCGCTTCGGCGTTCACCCCCACCGACACCGCAGTCGAGGACGCGCGCCGCGTGATCGACGCACTCGCCGCCGCCGAGGCCGCGGGCAGCGGGGCCGCGCAACTCGACGGGCAGATGCTCGACGAGGCCGTCGCGGTGGCCGCACGTCGGGTCCTCGCCCAGGTAGGTGCGCAGTGACGATCACGCAGACCTACGTCGGTGGACCGTACTTCGACGAACTCGAGGTGGGGCAGGTGTTCGACACCGCCCCCGCCGTCACCCTGACCAGCGGCCTCGCCGCCGCGCATCAGGCCATCCTCGGCGACCGCCTGCGGCTGCCCCTGGACGCGCACCTGTCCCGGGCCGTTACCGGATCCGGGGACGCCGTGGCGAATCCCGGCCTCGTCTGCGACGTCGCCATCGGACAGTCCACGCTCGCCACGCATCACGTGAAGGCCAACCTGTTCTACCGCGGCCTCCGCTTCCATCACTTCCCGCACCTCGGCGACACCCTGTACACCCGCACCGAAGTGGTGGGCCTGCGCGAGAATTCGGCGAAGCCCGGACGCAAACCCACCGGGCTGGCGGCACTCCGCATGACGTCGACGGACCAGGACGGCCGCACCGTCCTCGACTTCTACCGCTGCGCCATGCTCCCGCTGAGCGAGAACCCCGACGAGGACCGCGTCCGCAAGTCCGACGACCTGTCCGCGATCGGTCCGCAGACCGAGCAGTCCTACGCCGCACCCGAGGGCTGGGACCTCGACCGTTACCGAGACAAGGTTCCCGGACAGCACTTCTCGACCGACCTCGCCGGGGCGGTCCTGCGGAGCAGCGGCGACGTGGTCTCGAGCGCCCCCGAACTGGCGCGCCTCACCCTCAACATCGCGGCCACCCATCACGACGAACGGGTCGGCGCGGACGGGCGGCTCGTCTACGGCGGGCACACCATCGGCATCGCGCTCGGGCAGGCCACGCGCGCGCTGCCCAACCTCGTCACGGTCCTGGGCTGGAAGTCCTGCGACCACACCGGTCCCGTCCACGAGGGCGACACCCTCACCAGCGAACTCGAGATCGAGAGCGCCGAGGCGTTGCCGGGCGGTGGCGGAGTTCTGCATCTGCGTTCACTCGTGTTCGCGCACAACGCCGCAGCGTCCGACGTTCCCGTCCTCGACTGGCGTTTCACCGCCCTCATGGCCTGACCTCCACCATCAAGGAGCTTCTCTCGTGACTGCCCACACTCCCCTTGCCGGACTTCGGATCGTCGAGGTCTCCAGCTTCGTCGCGTCGCCCCTGTGCGGGCTGACGCTGTCTCAACTGGGGGCCGAGGTGATCCGGGTCGACCCCATCGGCGGCTCCGCCTGCTACAAGCGCTGGCCGGTCACGAGTGACGGTGAGAGCATCTACTGGACCGGTCTCAACCGCGGCAAGCGGTCCGTGGCCGTCGACATGCGCAGCCCCGAGGGGCAGCAGCTCGTCCAGCAACTGGTCGCGGCCCCCGGTGCGGGTGGCGGAATTCTCGTCACCAACTCCGGTGGTCGTGACTGGCTCGCCCACGACGCGCTCAAGGCCCTGCGCCCCGACGTCATCACCCTCGAAGTCCTCGGTGGCACCGACGGTTCCCCCGCCGTCGACTACACCGTCAATGCGGGGCTCGGTTTCCCCTCCATCACCGGTCCCACCGATAATGCCGGCGTCGTCAACCACGTCCTGCCGGCGTGGGACGTGGTGTGTGGGCTGTATGCCGCGCTGGCCGTCGCGGCCGCCGTCCGGCACCGCGACGCCACCGGCGAGGGCACCCACATCCGCCTGCCGCTCGAGGACGTCGCGCTCGCCACCGCCGGCACGCTGGGCTACCTCACCGAAGTCCAGATCAACGGCACCGGCAGGCCGGCGACCGGAAACTCCGTCTACGGCACGTACGGAACGGATTTCACCACCAGCGACGGCGAACGGTTCATGATCGTCGCCCTCACCCCGCGCCACTTCCGTGACCTGGTTGCCGTCACCGGAACCACGGCCGCCGTGGAGGCACTCGCCACCGCACTCGACGTCGACTTCGCGCGCGACACCGATCGCTTCACCCACCGCGACGTCCTCACCGCCCTGTTCGCCCGCTGGTTCCGCGAACACACCGCGGCCGAAGTGGCCGAGGCGCTTTCGAAGACGTCCGTCCTCGCCGAGCGCTACCGCACCTTCGAGGAAGTCGTGAAGTCCGGGGAGCTCGAGAAGAACCCGATGTTCGCCCCCCTCGATCAGCCGCGCATCGGCACCTACCTCGCCTCCGGGCATCCGGCGTCGTTCGACGGCCACCACAGCACCGTCGCACCCGCCTCCGCAGTCGGCGACGACACCGGCAGCGTGCTCAGGGACCTCCTCGGCAGCTCCGACTCCGACATCGCCAAACTCCTCGACAGCGGCATCGTCGGGGGGAAGTAACGCCTCGACGACGCGACGCTGCGGAAAGCGTGGTTCCGCAGCGTCGCTCGTGAGACCGGCGTCAGCCGAGTTCGTACACCTGGCCGGTGTGAATTCCGTGCACTGATTTGACGAAGGCACGTGCTACGTCGGCGACGAAGGGCAGCCCCCAGGGAACCAGTTCGATCTGCCCGAGCAGTTTGTCGTCGAAGCCCTGCCGGAAGTCGGCCGAGGTGGTGTCGCCGAACGACGGGAACGGGGTGACGCCCGCGACGCTCACCACGGCGTCGACGGTGCCGACTCGGTCGTACATGCGGTCGATCGACCGTCCGTCGCGCAGGTCCACGTCGAGAGCGCTGGACCGCGACGCGACGATCACCTCGTTCTGCGAGTTCAGCGCGCGTCGGCGACGAATGCGCCGATCCGAGCCCGACCTGTTGCCTGCTCGAAGAGCCGGCGACGGTCCTCGATCTGGCGGCACGTGAACAGCTTCCGACATCGCTTGACGATGTGCGCGCCCAGGACCCCGACCGCGCCGGCATTCTCGTTACTCATCATCTCGCGGAGATTCCAACTACGACCACACATTCCGTTCTCGTGCGGAGGGTGTCATAGTCGCGCAGGGGCCGCTATCCGACGTCCTCACCACCACCGTCAGTGGCTGCTTCGACCACTCCATCGCCATGACGCAGACGCAGGTCCTCGACACCGTGGACTGACTGGGCGCACAGAGGTGGGCCGACCGCTCGGGCAGCCCACCTGCACCAGCGTCTGTGGGGACTAGTGGTGTGTGAATACCGGTGACCGCTTCTCCACGAACGCGGCCATGCCTTCCTTCTGGTCCTCGGTGGCGAAGGTGGAGTGGAAGAGCCGCCGTTCGAAGCGGATCCCTTCGGTGAGGGTGGTCTCGAATGCCCGGTTGACTGCTTCCTTCGCCATCATCGCGACGGGCAGCGACATCTCGGCGACAGTGGTGGCGGTCTGCAGTGCTTCGTCGAACAAGTCGGCGGCAGGGACGATCCGGGATACGAGTCCGGCGCGTTCGGCTTCCTCGGCATCCATGGTGCGGCCGGTCAGGCACAGTTCCATGGCCTTCGCCTTGCCGATGGCGCGAGTGAGTCGCTGTGAGCCGCCGATGCCGGGGATGACGCCGAGCTTGATCTCAGGCTGACCGAACTTGGCGGTGTCGGCGGCGAGGAGGATGTCGCACATCATTGCCAGCTCGCAGCCGCCGCCGAGCGCGTATCCCGCGACTGCGGCGATGATGGGTTTGCGCGCGGCGGCGATGCGGTCGCCGATGGAGAAGAAGTCGTCCAGGTAGACGTCCATGTACGACTTGGTGTGCATCTCCTTGATGTCGGCGCCGGCGGCGAACGCGCGGTCGGAGCCGGTGACGAGGATGGCACCGATGTCGCTGTCGGTGTCGAGTTCTTCGACGGCGGTGACGAGTTCGCGTAGAAGCTGGGTGTTCAACGCGTTGAGTGCTTTCGGGCGGTTGAGGGTGATGATCCCGACCCGGCCTTTGCGGTCGAGGAGGATGGTGTCGTAGTCGGTCACTGGTTGTCTCCGGTGGTGGTGGGTGGGGTGAGGCCGAGTTCGAGGTCGCCGAGTGGGGCGAAGAACGCGTCGACCTGCGCCGGGTCGACCTCCTCGATCGTGGCGGGCGACCACTGCGGGTTGCGGTCCTTGTCCACGACCTGCGCCCGGATGCCCTCGACGAGGTCGGGCGAGCTCAGGCAGGCGAC
>NZ_JBFUGT010000038.1:0-46795 GCF_056402775.1 Rhodococcus sp. P3_B8 | reverse complement strand
GCCGAGATCGGTGATGGGTTGGGCACGTGAATTGGCGGTTCGGGTGAGCTTTTTGATTACCGCGAGTGCTCGCCTGCCGTTACTGTGTGCGTTCGACGGTTGCCCGGCGAAGAAGGAGACACATGGCTGTATCACCGAAGGGTTCTGACGGTTCGGCGAAGAACACGACCAAGCAGATTCGTGAGTGGGCGGTCGGGGAGGGTTTGGAGGTGTCCTCCCGTGGCCGGATTTCGTCCGAGATCGAGCAAGCCTTCCATGCCGCTCACGCAAAGGAGGCTCAGGTCGAACCGGCTTCCGCGAAGAAGACCGCCGCAGAGAAGCCAGCAGCGACGAAGTCGGCCGTAAAGAAGACCGTCGTAAAGAAGCAGATCACGGCGAAGGCTCCGGCGACGGGGGCAGCGGCGAGCACGGTTCCGGCGAAGAAGTCGTCCAGGGAGATTCGTGAGTGGGCGATAGAGGAGGGCTTGGAGGTGTCCCTCCGTGGCCGGATTTCGGCCGACATCGAACAAGCCTTCCACGACGCTCACGCGAAGAAGACTCAGGCTAAACSGGCRCCGGTAAAGAAGACGCCCGCAGAGAAGACAGCTGCGAAGAACACGGCGGCGGCTCCGGTCAAGCAGGCGGCGAGAAACATTCCGGCGGAGAAGAAGGACGCGAAGAAGGCGGCTGCGCAGAAGACGCCGGTAAGGAAGGGTTCCGCGACGAAGGCTGCCGCGAAGAAGACGGCTGTGGAAACGGCTCCGACGAAGAGTGCGCCGGTGAGTAAGGCTCCGGCGAAGAAGTCGTCCAGGGAGATTCGTGAGTGGGCGATCGAGGAGGGCCACGTAGTGTCCTCCCGCGGGCGGATTCCCGCTGAGATCGAGCGGGCCTTCCACCACGCTCAGGCAGCGAAGGTTCGGACAAAAACTGCGCCGGCACGGAAGGGTTCCGCGACGAAGGCGGCTGGCAAGACGTCCGCGTCGGCGGGTCCGGTAAAGAGGTCGGCGGCGAGCAAGGCCCCTGCGACGAAGGCGTCCGCGAAGTCGCCTGCGGAGAAGGCTTCGGTGAAGAGTGCGTCGGTGAGTACGGCGTCGGCGAAGAGGACGTCCAGGGAGATTCGCCAGTGGGCGATCGGGGAGGGCTTGGAGGTGTCCTTACGCGGGCGGATTCCGGCTGAACTCGAGCGGGCCTTCCATGACGCTCAGGTACCGATGCCGGTCGCGTGAGTTGGGACAGTGCCCGGATAGCCATACTGGCGCGAAAGGCTATGAGAATGTGGGAGTCCCGATCGTCCGGGGCCCTGCGCTGGGGTGGGTGTCCGGCGCCAGCCGTGGCGGCTCGGGTCTGAGGTATCCCGGCCGCACCTGAGGTGACCAGTCCGGTGTGGGAGTGGAGTGGGTGCAGCAGTTCCGGTCCAAGGCAAGCCTGAGCGCGGGTGTGCGTCGCGCTTCGGGTGCGGCGGGAGACTTGGATGCCGCGGTGGGTGTGAGCGGGCGCCGGCACATAGGGGCAATCACGCACACTGACGGATCGCCGTATCGTCGCGGACAACTGACGAGGTGATCGCCCGATCCCGCTCTGAGGAACCGCCGGTGGCCGCGGTTGCCGCCATTTGAGTATCTGTCGGTGACACGATGGGCGGGTGGGGAGACAGAGCGGGATCTTCGGGGTTGTGGGTGTGGTCGCCGGGCTGGTGGCGGTGGTGGTGTTCGCCGCGTTTACTTCGCGGCCGTACACGGTGGCCACCTCGTTCCAACCGGCGTGGACCGATCCATCGATTGTGGCGGCGATCGTGCTCGGCGGCGCCGCGGTGGCCGGGGCCGGTTGCGGGATGGTCCTGTGGCTGTCCGGGTGGCGGGTGGTGCGGGACGCGGCGAGCGAGGACGAACGCCGCGGTCGGCGCACCCTCCTGCTCGGCCGGACCGTCGCCGCAGCACTCGGCGGTATCACTATGGGGCTGTCGCCGATGCTGGTGTTGCTGTATCTCGCGTTCACGGCCACGGTGGGCATCGCCGTGGAGTGGGCCTCGGTGTTGGTGCTCTGTGCCGGCAGCGGAGTGCTGGCGTACGGGTGCGCACTGCTGGGTGTGTGGTGGGTGTTGGCCGCGGCGGCCGATGATCGGCGCGCGGGAACCGTGCGGATCCTGGCGGTGTTGCTGCCGGTCGGTGCTCTGGCGGCGACTGCCGCGGGTGTGGGCGCCGCTGGGCTGTTCGGGTATTCCACCGTCCCTGCGACGTTCGTGTGCGTTATCGCGGTGGTGGCCGCGGTCCTGACGGCAACAGTGGCGCTGGCTCGGGTGCTGGCCCGGGCCCCGTGGGTGGGCGTCAGCGCTCGGTGACCTCACCCCGGCTCACCCCGAGTCATCGCGTCTTCGGCGGGCGCTGTGTTGTGGACAGTCCTTCCTGCCGAACAGCTTCATGTCGTCGCGATCGCCCCGTTCGAGGGCGCGCTCACCATCAGCACCCGCACCGGTCGGTGTTGTTGGTGTGGTGTCAGGGTTGTGTGAGCTCTGGTGGGATGTGTGTCCAGAGGGTGCGGTATCGGTGGGGTGTGCGGGCTTTGCGGGTGGCGCGGATCCAGTCGTGTGTGTTTTGCGGTGGTCGGCGGAATCGCATCGATCGTGGTGGGGTGGTCGTGGGTGTTCTGGTGTGCCAGCACAGGGTTGCGAGGAGCAGAGTCGTGGCTCCGGTGGTGATGGGTATGGTGGGGTTCGCTGCCAACAACGCGGCCGCGGTGACTATCCCGCCGAGCAGCAGTGTCGCGATGGCTGCCAGGACGCAGTGGAGTTTGACTCGTGCTGCGCTGCCGGTGCGGAGTTCATCGACGTACGCGTCCCGCCAGTATCGGGTGTTGTGGGTTGTTGCGGTGTGCCATTGGACGAGCTGGTCGTACCGTGCGCGGTAGTCCTCGTGTGCGCCGGTGGCCTGCTTCTTCGCTGCGTGCAGTCGGGTGGGCGTGGGTGTGATCTTTTTCTGTGCGGCAGTGGTTTTGTACAAATGCCCGGCGAGTTGTGTGCCGAAGGCCGACGGTGTGGTGAACGATCCGGTGGCGGCGTAGTCGGCGTTGGTGGGCTCGTCCGCGGCGTGTCCGAGGGCGACCATCACCGGAACGCGGCAGTGGCGGATGGCGTGTGCGAGGTCGGCGTCGTGGAAGGACCACAGGTCCGTCCAGTGGCCACCGCCGCGGGTGATGACGACGAGGTCGGTGCGGCTTGGTTCGATGGCGGCGAGTTTCTTCACGAGGTGTTCGGCGATCTGGTGGCGGTTCATCGACGCCACGACCGGGTCGAGGGTGGGGACACCGACTCGCACCTTGTCGAGCATCGCCTTGATGTCGGTGACGGCTTTGGAGCCGCTGGAGGAGATGACGGTGATGTGGCGGAGCTTGTCCGGCCACTTCAGGCTGGTGGGGTTGCCTTGAGCGAACAGGGACTTGGGGAAGCCGAGGGTCGCGAGCTTGTCTCGATGTGCGTTCTCGGCACAGGTCACGGGCCCCAGGTCTGTGCGTTCGGGGTACACCTGGTTGGTACGCAGTTGCAGAGCGCGGGTGTAGGAGCTGACGGTCAAGTTTCCTGCGATGGTGACTCCGGCACCGTTGGTGATGTGGTCGCCGAAGCCGCGTCCGACACGGTGTTTGAGGAATCCGCCTACTGCTGCGGCGACATCGTTGCTGAAGTACACGGGTATGTGATCGACGGCGCGGCCGTGTGGGGAGGCGAGGTCCATCTGCCAGCCGCCACCGGAGAGTCGTCGGAGCTCGCGACATTCTCCGGGGATGACGATCTGCATGTCCACGCTCTGATCGAGGTGGGTCTGGACGTACTTGCTGGTTTCTGCAATGGTCAGACGACGTCCGCGGCGTTCCGCCCATTGCGCTACTGCTGTATCCACCCCGATGAACCCTTCCTCCCCGTATGTGCCTTAATCGCCGGCCCCGACGGTGTGTGGTCGGGGCAGCGCAGGACAGCCTGGCACATGGTCCCGACACCGCACGAACACGCGGATCTGCGCCGCGGGCGGACGGGTCGAGCGGGCCGGTCCCTCGGCGGCAGGTGGTATCCCCCGTCAGGGGGTCATCAGGTGACCTCGCCGGGCACCAGCCTGTCACGGGCGCGGTAGCGACCCCTCCCGATCCGCGCTATCATATATTTGTGTGTGATAATMGGTGAAAGTGAGGGGTAGGGTGTGATGAACGAGSCCRCCGATGCCAGCACCGAAGCCCGCTACCTGCGCGGCGATCTCGGTTTCGAGGATGCGCTGCGGGAGGTSACCGGYACCGACGTCGGACGCCAGTTCTTCGCCCAGATACTGCACAGCCTSTCCGRCCGGAACCCGGCAGCACCGCCGCTGTCCGACCACGACRCAGCCCTGCTCGAYCRGKCCGGGTTCGTYGACGACCCGGCCGCGGCGACGACCGCACGGGTGGACCGCGACATTCGCATGCAGGAACTGGTCCACAGCTCCCTGTCGATCGCGGAGGCCGCGGACCGTCTCGGGGTGACCGCGGCCCGGATCCGGCAACGCCTCGGTGAGGGCACCCTGTGGGCGTTCGCGTCGGGCCGCAACCGGTTGCTGCCGCCCGCCCAGTTCACCGACACCGGTGCGGTGCCGCACCTCGACCAAGTGGCGCCGTTGCTGGCGAAGGACCTGCACCCGCTGACCGTGCAAGCATTGCTGACCCTCCCGCAACCGTCCCTGACCGTGGACGGCCGGCCGGTGTCGATCGTGGCGTGGCTGACCGGCAGCGCCGGAACCGCCGACGACATCGAACAGGTCCGAGACGTGATCACCGCCGCCGAATGGGAATCGGCATAGATGGGGTCGATGCTGCCCGCACCCCCGACCATCGCCGACCTTCGTGATGCGGGCGTGCACGGCGAGGAAGTGATCGACTGGCAACCGGCAGAGGTGGTGTGGCGGGTGCATCGCACCACCGGCACCCACGTGCTGCCCTGGAATGGGATGCGCACGTTCGGGCCGATCCTGCGGTTCGACCACCACCCACCCCCGCGCGCCGAACATCCCGGCTACGGCATCTGGTACGGCGCCTCCAGTCCCCGCGACGGGTTGGCCGAGGCGTTCCAGAGCGCCCGGGTGATCGACCGCCACCGCGGGGACCCGTATCTGACCGGGCTGCGATTCACCCGCGCTCTGAGACTGCTCGATGTCTCCGGCATCGGCGAGGGGACGTGGGCGACCCGGGTCGGCGGCAACCACGCCCTCGACTCCGCCGCACACGGCCGAACCCAGCACTGGGCCCGCACCATTCACCGCGCCCACGACGACCTGGACGGGATCGTCTACCGCGGCCGATTCGCCGGCAGTGTCTGCATCGCGATCACCGAACGCGCCACCGACGCCTTCCCCGCGCTGCCGGCGTTGTCGCTGCCGTTGTCGCATCCCGGGTTGTCCGGGCAGATCGACAGCGCGGCCTATCAGCTCGGCTACACCATCACCTGACGTTGCGACACGCGTGGCGAACCGGTTGGGCCCGCGGCACGTGTCCCGTGACCGCACGGAATCGACTGCAGCACGCTTCGGTGTCGTAGAAGGGAAGTGGGCTGCTACGTTCGTGGACTGCGCGACGATGGCACGTGTGCTCGGTGTCCGTACCTCGTCATTCGGATGGTGTATTGACAACCGAAAATATTGCATCCGAGTGCATTACGGATGACGTGGGTTCCCGCCCCGCGAACCTGCGGTGCTGGCAGGTTTGGTTTGATCCAGGAATGATGACAGCTGTTCGCCTCTCGGTCGCGACCGCGCTTGCCGGCCTCGTGATCATGCCTCTGGCAGCGGGAATCGCAAGTGCGGAACCTGCCTCGCTGCTGCCGCCGCCGTTCACCGCGGATGTCGACGGCTCGACGATCAACATCTCACTGACCCACCCGAACGATTACGGACGGGGCGGTGCGGTGGTCCTGCCGACCGGTGCGGAGCTGGCGTGGGAGAACTACGTGTGGCCGAAATTGGAGGGTTTCGACTACGCGATCTTCCCTGCGCCGCACGAAACCAAGACCTACTCGATCCCCGATGTCGCTGTCGGTAGCTACAACGTCATCGCCGAGTGCTGGGATTCTGCTTCGTCTCAGTATGCGCGGAATGAACCGAAGGTCGTCGTTGTCGCGCCGGCGCCGGTGACTGCGCCATCGACCGGCAGTCTCGACGGCCTCAACCTTGGCAGCTAGAGGTCGTCTCATTCGATACGGCAGTGCCGCTGTCGTTGCATCGGGAATCCCCGCCCAGCCTCACCCACCGACACAACCGGAGAAAATCATGCGTAGGAACATACTGGCAGCAGTACTTGCTGCCGCCACCCTTGCGATGGGGACGGGTTGTGCATCGGAGGAATCCGCGCCGCCTCCGCAGCCCAGTGCCACCCCCACACTGACGGCAACCACAACCGTCGGGTCCACCAGCACCCCAACCGAATTGCCCCCAAGCTCCGAACCGATCGTGGACCAGGTCGCTCCCGCGCAGCCGATCGAGGTGGAAAAGACCTTTCTGTTCTGCGACGGGCACCCGCTGGTCGGGGTGTACAGCGGCTCCGACGGCCTGCAGTACTCGGTCCCGAACGACCCGCAGTGCGAGTACCTCACCGATCAGGAAACATTCGCTCCGCCGACCGAAGTGGTGAAGACCTTTCTGTTCTGCGACGGGCACCCGCTCGTTGGTGTGTACAGCGGCTCCGATGGCCGGCAGTACTCCGTTCCCAATGACCCGCAGTGCGGGCAACTCGCACCAGCCGAGACCGCGCCCCCGTACCCGACGGAGGACGAGTCGTTCATCGAAACATGCATGGGCAAGTCCGGTCAGACCCGCGAAGCATGCATCGCCGATATCCAGGACGGCATCGACAAGGGATACATACGCGTCCCGTGACCTGAATACTTCTCCGAACTGGGCGCTACCCGGAGCCTCCGGTCAGCGAAGTTCTGCTCATCGCCCGCGATCGGGGCAGGATGAGACGGTGAGCGACCGCACCGAAGCAGACCTCGAGCGTGAACTTTCCATGCTCGCCTACGTACGTGACCGTCTCCGCGCTTCGGAGGGCAACGATGTCGTATCCCCACCACCGCCGTCGACCAGGTGCTCGATGAGCTCAACAGTCTTGAGCAATCACCGTGGGATACGACATGATTCCGCTCGTTCACGGCCTCGGTGGTGGCCATGCAGGCGAACAATAGGGTTGGTCGCGCCGCCGTGACGACGTCACCATCGGGTCTGGTACGTCTGGGTACGGAAGCAGCACACGTTTCCTGCAGGATTTACGTCGTCGCGATCGTCACGCCCGTACCAGGCGGAAATGCCGGACGCGGCCTGCACGGGGCGACTCGCGGCGTCCCCGGTCGGAGCAGGACCGGGCGACTCTGGGACAGGCCCGGTCCCTCGTCATATGAAGAGCGTTTCCGTCGCCGCGCCTGAAAGCGTTGGCGTCGGCGGACGTTCCCGATGAGACCACTGGAGAACGACACGCAGATCCAAACGGCTGTCGCCCTCATCGTGCTTGCTCTGGGCTGACCCTGACTGGCTGCATCGAACCGACGCCGGCGCAGGAATTGCGGCCGATCGCTACGACAGCCTTAACCACAACGATGTTCGGGCCGAGTTCGAGGCCCTAGCGGACGCCCGATGAAGGCCTTCCCTTGGTTCGTATTGAAGGTGGGGTCAGCAGTCGCCGTCGGCGGCGGCGTAGATGGCGCGCTCGATTTCGGTGCGGTCGGCTTTCGGGATTTCGTCCCACGTGGGTCGCTGGGGTCAGCGGCTGGGACGTCGATGTCACCGGACGCTTCGAGGTCTTGAAGAAGCTCGTCGCCGCCGGTGCGTGCGAGTTCGAGCAGGCCGTCGGCGGCCTGTTTCGAGTCGAAGGGTTCGCCGACCATGTCGGCGAGTTCGCGGACCGCGTCGAAGTACTCCAGCGTGTCGTGGCACGTCTGAAGGTAGAGCGCGGTTCCGTGCAGGTCCTTCCCGCTCGTGGTCTCGGCCGCCGCGGTGGTGGTGGTGGGTGGGACGGTGATCCGTTTGATGGTGGAGTCGGCGTCCTGCGTCGAGGTGGTCGCTGACGCCGAAGCGGCGTTGCTTGCGGGGGTGGCTGAGTCGTCGCTGCAGGCGGTCAGGATCAGCGTGACCGCGCTCATGCATGTAGCGATCGAGAGGATGCGGCGGATTCGCATGTTGTGTGTCGACTGTCTGAAGTCTTGGCCAGGGGAATCTTTGAGAAGACTGGGAGCTGTGGATCGGTGGGGAGCGGCTCCCTGGGAGTAGATATCAGACGTGCCGGAGGTGGAAGATAACTGGGGGGTCGCTGGCGGTAGTCGCCGGCACATGGGATGGCTTGTCGTGCCCGCGCAGGGTGCCCAGCGGTGGCGCAGTAGTGTTCTGCCGGTGTCCTTGACATCTCAGATCGAGTGGGCCGGATCGCCGTTCATGCGGTTCGCGCAGAACTCTATTCCCAACGCTGGTGCGGTGACTGCGGTTCACGACGGTGTTCGCAAGCCGGCTCTCCGGACGAAATCCAGTCATACCGGGAAGAGGCCGGACTGGGGGCTGATCGGAACCGCCATCGATTTTCGCCTGAGACTAGCGTTCACCACGGACGATCTCGTCCCGGTGTCGGCGCGGAGGGGTCAGGCAGCGCTGACCAGAAACCATCCGGAAGCCGCCGCCTACTGTCGCCCGGCTGGGCATTGATGACTTCATCGGGGTGTAGGGGCTGTAGAAGGTTCAACAACCGCCCGGTGTGTCCGCAGAGTCGATGACTCCCCAGCCTTCGTCGTCATTCCACGTGGTGACGACGCCCGCTCGCTGGGGTGCCGATCCGGGGCGGGATCGTGTCGTCGAGGTCGGTAATCTCGTGGGCACTGCCGTCGGGATCGATATGCCAAGCCCTGGAGCTGAACGGCCCCGGCCGCGTGTAGGGCTCGGTGCCGACTGGCCATGCGCGCACCGTGTGAAAGTCGTAACCGTCTGTCGGCTCGTGGAGTTGATGCCACTCGAACTCGACTTCCTGACCATTAGCCAAACCGGGGAACCCAGGAACCGCTACGGATATCCATGGAGTCCAGCTACCGCCGGGGGTGTCTGCGGAGTCGATCACGCCCTGCATTGAGGTTCCCCCGAACGGTGGACAAGGGGGTTACCTGCTTCAGGCGACTGCCGCCGGGCGGGAGCCCTCCTGACGGGCCGCTCGACTTGCCGGACTCGCGCAGGCGCCGTTTCAGATCGGCGCCGAAGAATCGCCGCTGAGCAACTCGAAGACGAGACGGCCATCATGCTGCCGGCACGCAGCAACGATCCCGACCAGATACGGACGGCCTGCGACTGGGCCGAGGAATGGGTTCACGCACTCGACGGCACCGGCCGCGAACTCGCACACCTGCATGCCACCCGGTTACAGGTGGCATGCCTGTGGGCGGCAGGACGCACCGACGAGACGCACACGGCCCTACGGTCGGTAGCTGCCCTGTGCGCCCGGCACAACCTGATCCGCTTCCTTCCCGACGACGGCCCCCGTCATAGAAGCCGTCACCGCCCTGACCGCGTCAGCGGACGAAGGACCCGACCTGCCACGGTCGTACGTCGCCGCAGTTCGTGCGGCGCTCGAGTGGACCGACGCCCCGTGGCGGGTTACACGACGCCTGCTAGTCGGTGAGGCGGTCGGGCCAGCAGGTCGCGACGAGTGCATCGCGAGTCTCATTCATCTGCTCGAGGACCTCGTGCAGCCGGGAGAGGCCGAAGCGATAGCGGGGCCCACTCACTGTGACTGTTGCCACGAAGGTGCCGTTGGAGTCGAAGATCGGCTGTGCGACAGCGGCGAGCTCCTCCTCCAGCTCGCTGTCGACAAGTCCGTAGCCCTGCGTTCGCACGCGCTCGAGCTCGTACAGGAGGGAGTTACGGTCGGTGATGGTGCGGGAGGCCAAGGCCGGCAGCTCATCAGGCAGGAGGGCCGCCACTCTCTCGGTGGGCAGCTGAGCCAAGAAGACTTTGCCGGCTGCCGTCGCGTGGAGTGGCCACTGGTGGGAGCGGGATGCCCCGGCGCGCTGGCTGCGGACGTTGACGAGGTGAGACCCCTCGGCGTCGGCAACGAAGTCCAAGCCGGAGCGTCCGTTGACGACCTGGAGCGTCACCAGCTCGTTGACGGTGTCAGCCAGTTTCTGAAGCAGTGGCTGCGCCCGGTCCGTCAGACCCTCGTAAGGATCCGCGAGGCGGCCGATACGAATGAGTTCCCAGCCGAGGACGTAGTTGTTGCCCACTCTGTCGACGAGTCCCGCCTGCTCGAGGCTGGAAAGGAGGCGGAAGGCGGTCGGTCGCGCGAGGCCACTGGCACGAGCCAGCTCGGATGACGTGGCGCCGGTGCGCGGTTGATCAGCGAGAACGCGCAGGAGACTGGCGGCTTTCAGCACCGATTTGTTGTTGCCCTCCGACTCAGGGCTGGCACCGGGCGTGTCGTCGTCCATTAGGGCATCCACCATCGTGTGTCGATCGAGTTCGTCAACCGTCCCTCCTCGTAGCGGTGACCGGTAATCCGGTCAGCCCCTGCCGAGGGGAAAACAGTGAACAAGCGTGTTCGCTCATTGATCAGACTACTGGAATCGCGACCGTCGGGAGGTAGGCGCGTCGCGCGTCGCGGACACCGCGCTCGGTCATCGACTGCCCTGAACTTGCGGTATGCCCGCCATTGTCGTGATTATTGTGGCTGTGGTGCCCCGTTCTGGGCCCGTTCAGATCCGTTCGGTGTGTCTGAACACATCCGTGCAATACCTGAACGCATGGGGCGTGAACGAGGTGGGAAGCGCCGGCGCGCACGCTTCGGACCTTCTGACGAAAGGGAAGCAGCACGCCGCGGGCGTGCTGCTTCCCTCAGGTCGATCGATTCACCCCGTTCGGGTCCTGCGCTGCTCAGCGTGTGTGGTTGTGCATGACGTGCTTGGTGCGGGTGTAGTCGTCGATGGCGTAGATCGACAGGTCCCGACCGTAGCCGGATCCTTTGAAGCCACCCCACGGCATCTCGTTGGCGACCACGAGGTGACTGTTGACCCAGACGGTGCCGAAGTCCAGACGCGCTGCCACGTCGTGGCTGCGACGCGCGTTCTCCGTCCACACCGACGCTGCGAGACCGTACTCGACATCGTTGGCGCGTCGCACTGCCTCGTCCTCGGTGCTGAACGACTCGACCGTGACGACCGGTCCGAAGATCTCGTTGCGGGCGCATTCGGCTCCTTCCGGCACGTCCGCCAACACGGTGGGCGCGACGAAGTAGCCGGGGCCGGGTAGTGCGTGTCCGCCGATCGCGGCACGGATGCCGGATGCGTTGGCGCGATCGAGGAAACCCTTGACCCGCTCGAAGTGGGCCGCGGAGACGAGCGGACCGACCTCGACGTCCTCGCCGGCCTTCGCCTCACCGACGACGAGCGTCCTGACCTCCTCGACGAGGCGTCGGACGAGGTCGTCGGCCACCGACTCGTGGACCAGCACCCGGCAGCCGGCGCCGCAGTCCTGACCGGAGTTCCAGAAGCCGGCGACCCGCAGCGAGGAGGCGACCTGGGCGAGGTCGGCATCGGCGAAGACGATGACGGGGGCCTTCCCACCCAGCTCGAGGTGGACGCGCTTGAGTGTGCTCACCGCAGCGGCAGCGACTGCCTTGCCGCTTGCCACCGAGCCGGTGAGGGTGAGGAGGGCGATGTCCGGGTGCGTGGCCAGTCGCTCACCGACGACCGGCCCGTATCCGGTCACGATGTTCAGAACGCCCGCCGGCAGGTCGTCGGCGACGAGTTCGGCCAGCTTCAACGCCGACAGGGGCGTCTGCTCGGACGGCTTGAGCACGAGCGTGTTGCCCGCGACCAGCACCGGCGCGATTTTCCACATCGCCATCAGCAGCGGGTAGTTCCAGGGAGTGATGGCACCGACGACGCCGAGCGGTTCACGCCGGATCACCGACAGGTGGCCCTCCACGTAGTCTTCGGCGGCTGCGGAGGTGCCGGCCCGGGCGGCACCTGCGACGAACCGGATCAGGTCGATCGACTGGGCTACGTCATCGCTCGACACCGTCAGCGGTTTTCCGCTGTCGACCGACTCCAGACGGGCGATCAGGTCGGCGTTCGCGTGCAGGCGGTCGGCAACGCGGTGCAGGATCTCGGACCGCTCCTTCAGGGTCCGCGCCGCCCACGCGGGTTGGGCGGCTTGGGCGGCGGCGACCGCCACGTCGACGTCGGCGGCCGTGCCTTCGGCGACTTGCGCGAATACCTCACCCGTCGCCGGGTCGACGACATCGATGTGCGCTTCGGACGACGAGGGGCGCACCGTGCCGTCGATGAAGTGCTGCGGCTGCGGCAGGTCACCGTCCGCGAGCAGAGCGGAGTCGCCTGGGACATCGGCGCGTCGGACGGTCCGGTGTGAGGCTGGGGCGGCTGGGCTGTAGGTGGACATGAGGAACCTCCTGAGCTGGGGCGGGCGGCAGAGTGGGGTCGGGTCGCCGGAGCCGTCAGGCGTGCGACTGTGCGAGGGCGTCGGACGTCAGCTGGGCCAGTCGTCGCGCGCTCGCCTCGGTGATGGGCTGCGAAGCGATGCGGCTCGGGCCGACGGCCAGGCCGGACGTGTCGAGGCACCACTTGACGGCCGCGATGAACGGTTCCGCATCGATGGCGCCGATGAACGGATACAGGTTCTTCCACAGCCGCTGTGCCCGAACGAGGTCACCGGCCTGAACCGCGTCGTACACGGCGACCAGCTGGGCCGGGACCACGTTGGCGGTCGCGGCCATGACACCGGCGCCCTCGACGAAGGAGGACAACGCCAGCGAGTCCCAGCCGACGAACGTCGTGACGAGGCCATCGAGCTCGTGGACGAGCTGAACGGCGTGCGCCATGTCCGGACTCGTGTTCTTGACGTAGTCGATGTTCGCGCACTGGCGGGCGAGCTCACCGACGGTGTCTACCTGCAAGTCGACGCCCGTCACGGACGGCATGTTGTAGAGCATGATGGGGATCTCGACGCTGTCGGCCACGGTGCGGTAGTAGTTCTTGACCGCGTCCAGGCTCAGTGGCTCGTAGTACGGTGCGATCACCATCGCGACGTCGGCCCCGACTTCGTGCGCGTGCCGGGTGAGTTCGAGCGCCTCGCGGGTCTGCAACGCTCCGGTCTGTGCGATGACGGGGACACGGCCCGCCGTGTGTTCGACCACTGTCTCGACGACCTGCCGGCGCTCGGCGGAGGTTAACGTCTGAAACTCTCCGCTCGACCCGCACACGCAGACGCCGTGGACGCCACCGTCGATGGATCGGTCGACGAGCGCGCGCAGCTGCTTGTGGTCGATCTCGCCGTCCGCGCCGAAGGGGGTGATCAGCGGGGTCAGGACACCGTGAAGTTTCTGGGCCATGGTGGGGTTCTCCTCGAGATTCGATCGATTTTCCGATGGTGGTCAGCTCCAGAGCCGGACGGCTATATCGATGCCGAGTGCAGCAGCTGGGAGGGCGTTGCGGGCAGCAGATGTCCCATGCGTTCGCGTTTGGTCTGGAGGTAGTGCACGTTGTGTGCGCCCCAGTGCACGGGAGAGTCGAGGCGGGAATGGACTTCGATGCCACTGGCTTCCAGCGCCGACACCTTGTCCGGGTTGTTGGTGATGAGTTCGACCGAGGTCACTCCGAAGTGCCTGAGAATATCTGCGGCGCAGTCATATTCACGCGCATCGACGGGAAGGCCGAGCTCGATGTTGGCATCGACGGTATCGGCACCGCCCTGTTGCAGTGCGTAGGCGGCGAGTTTGTTGCCGATGCCGATGCCGCGGCCCTCGTGCCCACGCAGGTACACGAGAACACCGTTGCGTGATTGCGCGACGAGCCGCAGACCGTCTCGCAACTGCGGTCCACAATCGCACCGCTGCGAGCCCAGTGCGTCACCGGTGAGGCATTCGCTGTGGACTCGCGCGGTGACCGGGACATCCGAACGAATCTCGGGTCCCGTTGTGAGGGCGACATGTTCGACGCCGGAGACACGGTCCTGGAAGAYGTGCGCGACGAATGTGCCGAACTCGGTTTCGACGACTGCGCTCGACAGCGGTGCCGGCGGCGCCTCGTGCCTGCGGCGATAGGCGGCGAGTTCGGCGACGGTCACGAAGGGTAGATTCCACCGCTCGGCGAATGCGGTGAGAACCGATCCGGACATCGGAACACCGTCGTCGTCGACGAGTTCGGTGATGACCGCGACCGGGTCCGGGCTGCCCGCCATCCGCACCAGGTCGACGCCGGCCTCGGTGTGGCCACGCCTGGTGAGTACACCTCCGTCGACGGCGATGAGCGGAAAGACGTGCCCTGGACGTCGAAGATCTGCCGGTGCGGTTCCCGCGTCGGCCAGAGCATGCACGGTCAGGCACCGGTCAGCAGCCGAAATGCCGGTTCCCGCGTCGGTTTCATCCACCGTCACGGTGAATGCGGTCCCCATGGAGTCCGTGTTCGACGCGACCATCAAAGGAAGAGACAACCGATCGGCGCGGGCCGCCGTCATGGGTGTGCACACGATGCCACTGCCGTGCCGGAGGATGAAGGCCATCTGCTTCTCGGTCACGTATTCCGCGCCCATGATCAGATCGCCTTCGTTCTCGCGGTCGTGGTCGTCCGCGACGAGAACCATCTCACCGCGAGCAATTGCCTCCACAGCACGTTCTACAGATCGGTTTCCCGTCATGACATCACTACCTTTTCGAGAGAAGTGTTCGGTGGAGCGACAACTTCGCTCCAACGACTCGTTCGAACTGCCGTCCCGGTCACACCCTGTGACCCGGGCTCGTCGCGCCTGTTCTCACCGTCCCGCGCCCGTCGTCGGGCGAGGTGACCGAGACCGTGCGGTGATCACGGTCCGGGGGGAGTGGCGGCTGCGGCGCGATCTGTGCGGGGCCGGACGAGCAGGACCCCGGCCAGGATGAGCGCCATGCCGGCGACCGTGAGCATGGTCAGGTGCTCGCCGAGGACGAGCACCGCCAGTACGCCTGCAACAACGGGTTCGACGGCCGTCGCCACCCCCGCCGTGGTGGGGTGGACACCTCGGTGCAATCCGGCGAAGTAGGCGATGAACCCGAGAAGGGTCGACACGAACGTCAGCAACGCCAGTGCCGTCCACGCGGTCGGCGTCATCGTGTCGAATCCGAAGCCGCTAGCGGCCGCCCACGGGATGCAGAGGATGCCGGCGAGGGTGAAGGACAACCCGACGAGCACCCGCGAGCTCAGACCCGGAACAGGACGGCTGTTGACCAGGGTCTGGGCCCCGAAAGCCAGGCCCGACAGCGTCGACAGGGCGACGCCGACGGCGAAGTCTCGCCCCTCTACGGGAGACCAACCCCCACCTGCTGGGGTACACACCAGCACCAGGCCGATGAGGGACGCCACCAAGGCGATCGCGACCGATGGACTGGGCCATCGCCGGTCACGGACGGTGGCCACCACGGTGAGAAGCACGGTCAACGCGCCGATGCTGACGACGGTCGCGACGGCGACACCGACGAAGTCCAGGGCTTGGAAGTAGCCGCCGGCGAACACGACCGAGCACGCAGCGGTGAGCAGGATGGTGCGCCAGGTCCGCCGGTTGTGGTGCAGGCGTCTGAACTCACCGGTGACGACGGTGACGGCGACCACCGCTAGCCCGCCGACCGCCATGCGCAAAGCCACGATGGCAGCCCAGGACATCTCGCTGTGGGACGCGGCAAGGGAGCCGGTGACACCGTTGCTTCCCCACAGCATGGCCCCGACGAGGACGAGGGTGAAGCCGCCGCGGCCATGGCCCGGGGGAGAGACCGTCTCTGTCGACGATCGGAGCTTCTCGCGGAGCATGAGGTTCCTAGCTGGTGATGGTGGGTCGGGTGGGTCACCGAAGAGGAGAGGTGATCTTTTTGCTTTTCAAACGTCCTGCAGCGATCGGAGGCCACCTAGCCGGCCTTTGTGGAAGATGAGCGGGTCGCGTCCGTCTGCCGCATCCATGTCGAGCACACGTGCGATGACGATGACGTGGTCACCGCCGTCGAGTTCGGTCTCGACCTCGCAGTCGATCCAGGCGTGCGCGCCGGCGAGCCGAGGAAGGCCGTCGGCGGACTCGAACCACTCGACCTCGTCGAACTTGTCGGGTCGCTTGCTGGACAGGACGCCGCAGACCGCTTCCTGCCCGTCGGCCAGCACGCTCGCGGTCAATCGGTTGCTGGGCCGCAGCTTCGGCCAGCTCGTCGACCCCAAACCGACACTGAACGTCACGAGCGCCGGCTCGAGGGACAGCGAGGCGAAGGTTCCGACGACGAGTCCGCACCGCTGCCCTTCGGCGGTGAATCCGGACAGCGCCACGACGGCGGTGGGCAGGTGGCCCATGACGGAGCGGAAGTGCACCTGGTCGATCGTGGGGGTGGCAGTGGCGATGGTCATGGGAAGTCTCCTCCTCGAGGCTTGTCGGTGCGGATGCCGTGTGCGGGCGGGTGTCAGGGAGCGTCGACCAGGGGCGCGCCGAGGCGGCGGGCCGGGTGGTCGGCCAGCAGACGGGCGTTGCCGGCGCCGTGGAGCTTCTCGCGCAGCGTGGATCCTTCGTCGTACTCGGTCCACATGCGCCCGCGCTTCTGCAGGACCGGGACGACGTGCTCGATGAAGTCGGCGAGGTCCTGGTACTTGACCGCTGAGGCGAGGTTGAAGCCGTCGGCGCCGCTCTCGTCCACCCAGCGGCAGAGTTCGTCGGCGACGGTGGTCGGGGAACCCACGATGCTCGGGCCGGTGCCGGCGATCCCGATGAACTCGGCGATGTCGCGTGGGGTCCAGTCCTTGCCGGAGTCCACCTCGGTGAACAGCGAGATCGTGGACTGCCCACCGTCGGTCTTGACGTTCTTCAGCGGGACGTCGGGGTCGAACTGCGACATGTCGACGCCGGTCCAACCGCTGTAGCGGGCCATGGCGCCGGCGTAGCTGACCAGCGAACGGTACGTGTCGTACTTCGCCTGGGCCTCCTCGTCGGTCGGGGCCACGATCACGTTGAGCATCTGGAGGACCTTGAGGCTCCGGGGATCGCGTCCGGCCTCGGCGGCACCCTTCCGGAGGGCGTCGACCTGCCGCTTGAGGGCGGCAATGGTGACCGCGTTGACGAAGACCGCCTCAGCGGTCTGAGCGGCCAGCGCGATGCCCTTCGGGGAGGTGCCGGCCTCGAAGATGACCGGGGACCGCTGGGGCGACGGCGCGAACTGACCGATGCCCGGGACGTCGAAGTACTTGCCGTGGTGGTTGATCGGGTGCACACGGCTGGGCTCGACGTATACGCAGCGCTCGGCGTCTCGGACGATGGCGTCCTCGTCCCAGGAGGACTCCCACAGCTTGAAGCACACCTCGAGGTGCTCGGCCGCCATGGCGTAGCGCTCACTGTGCGGCAAGGCCCCGGTGCCGAGGTTGCGTCCGGCGCTGCCGGCGTACGAGGTGACCACGTTCCAGCCGATGCGGCCCTTGGTCAGGTGGTCGAGCGTGGCGAATCGGCGTGCCAGCGCGTACGGCTGCTCGTACGAGGTCGACGCCGTGACGCCGAAGCCGATGTGCTTGGTGGCCGCCGCCATCGCCGAGATCACCATGAACGGGTCCTGCGCCGGAATCTGGGCGGCATCTGCCAGACCTGCGTCCACGGACCCCTGATAGACGTCCTGGTAACCGCTGTTGTCGGCGAAGAAGACACCGTCGAAGCGGGCCTCCTCGATCATCTTCGCGTAGTCGACCCAGTACTGGAGGTCGTTGTACCGGTGCCCCTGATCCAACGGGTGGCGCCACAGGCCCGCCGACAGGTGCGCCGGAGCCTGGAAGTCGAAGGCGAAGAGCCGCATGCGTTGATCGGTCATTTGTGTCTCCGTTCAAAAAGTGGACACCAACGTCCATATTTGCTGTGCACGAGACTAATGCGGCGTGCGTCACATCGTCAAGATACTCGGCGTAAAAACGTTCATTTCTTACTATTCAGGGTTCAAATAGCGAACAACCCTGACGCCAGCGGCCCGATCGTCTGGGTGTCGGTGCGTCGGATTGCGTCCGACCGGCACTGGATGCTCGTTCGACGCACCGTGCCGGATCCGTGCCACCAGAGGTCTCGCGTGGCATGACCGGGGCGTTRCCGATTCCGAGTGAGAAGCGATGGCGCGAACGGGCGTCTGGGTCGGGGGGAACCCGTAGTCGTCCACTTTATGGACAGTTAGGTCGGTAATCCGATCAAAATTCGGTGAAAGACTTGACGCAGATCACACCCGGGTGCCAGCATCGCTGCAGGCGCAAACGCACGCCTCAGTTCATAAATCGAACGTCTTCAGAGCGACTCCCCGCCGGAGTGCCCGCTCATCGCCCCGGTACCGCTTCCCCATGCTGGCGACAAATGCGTCGCTGCTGCCTTTACGACCACTCCGAGGAGTGCATATGTCTGTCACCGACCGAAGTTTGCCCGACCAATCCGTGCCCGAGGACCACTCCGTGCCCGAGGACCGATCCGTGGCCGCCCCTGCCGGGGATGCCGCCTTCAAGAGACGGTTCCTTCAGCGTTTGACGGCGCTCTCCGCTGGTGGTCAGTTCATCGATGGCTACATCATGGGCATCATCGGCACCGTGATCGTGGCCGTCGCCGCGGAACTCGAGATGTCGCTCTTCTGGGAGGGGCTCACGGCATCCGCGGCACTGATCGGCATCTTCCTCGGCGCTCCACTTGGTGGGTGGCTTTCCGACAAGTTCGGGCGTAGGCCGATCTTCTTCGCGGATCTCGTGCTGTTCCTCGTGGGCTCGATCGCGCAGTTCTTCGTCCACGAACCGATCCTGCTCTTCGCGACTCGGCTCATCATGGGCATTGCGATCGGCGCGGAGTACTCGGTCGGCTGGCCGCTGCTGGCGGAGTTCTCGCCGGCGCGCCTGCGTGGACGGCTACTCGCCCTGAGCAACTCCTGCTGGTACGTCGGTTTCATGGTCGCGTTCATCGTCGGTTACGCGCTGACCCGATACACGGATGTGGGATGGCGCGTGATCCTCGGGTCGAGCACACTGCTCGCGGTGGTTCTGCTCGTGGCTCGGCTGGGTATACCCGAGTCGCCGCGCTGGCTGTGGAGCGTGGGCCGCAAGGAGGAGGCCCTGGTGATCGCCGAACGATACCTGCAGAGCCCCGAGGACGTCGTCGACGTGCAGCGCGAGACGGCGCGCAAGGGCAGCATCGGGATGCTCTTCGCCCGTGAGAACCGGCGCGGAACGGCATTCATCACCCTCTTTTGGGTCTGCGCGGTCCTGCCGTACTTTGCGATCGCCACGTTCGCCCAGGGGGTGCTGGAAGACTACGGCCTCGCCGACGGGCTCGCCGGCGGCGTGGGTCTGACCTCCCTGGCCACGGCAGGAGTCGTGTTCTGCACCCTCTTCGTCGAGAAGCTCGGGCGTCGCCGTCTCGCCATCTACCCGCAGTGGATCTGCGCCGTAGCGCTTGCCGTGATCGGATTGTGGGTGGGAGCGCCGGCTCTGGTCGTGCTCATCTGTTTCTTCGTCTTCTCGTGCTTCAACGCTATGTGCGCCACCCTCACGGGTGTCTTCCCCGCCGAGGTCTTCCCGACCGAGATCCGCGGTATCGGAACAGGATTCGCGGCGGCGGTGAGCCGGATCGGCGCCGCGCTGGGTACGTTCCTGCTCCCCTGGGCGATCACGAACGTCGGGGCCGCCCCGGCCATGCTGGTGGCGGCCGCCATCTGCGTGGTCGGTGCGATCGTGTGCCAGATGCTCGCTCCCGAGATGACAGGCAGGAACCTGAGCGAAACGCAGCACGAGGATCGGGTGGTCCCGGACTGACCTGCTCGAACCTTCGAAACGTTGCGGGCCGAGCGCATCGCAACCCATCGCCTGGCTGGCCGCCATGACCAGATGCACAGTCCTGGCGGTCAGCCAGGCTTTCGTGGGCGGGCCGGGCGTCCCGGCACCTCGGTGGTGCCGGCGTGACGGCTCCCGCGACCGAGGCGGTGGAAGCGGTCCGTCGTTCTCTCCGACCGGCCCGTACTCGTCCACTGACGATCGACCAAGGAGAACGTAATGACCGCAGAGATATCAACCGCCGCGCGCTACGTGGCGGTCGTGTCCGGCAACCCTCGCCCCGCTTCACGCACCCTCGGTGCCGCCCGAACCGCGGCGGATAAGATCGGAAAAGACCTCGGCATCGCCGACATCGTCACGATCGACCTTGCCACGTTCTCGACCGAGATCCTCGCCTCCGAGCACCCCTCGGCTGACCGAGCGAAGGAGACGCTCGCCGGTGCGACCGTCGCGGTGATTGCGTCGCCCGTCTACAAGGCGTCGTACACCGGTCTTCTGAAAGCCTTCCTGGACCTGTATCCCTCGGACGGATTGCTCGGCGTCGTCACCGTTCCACTGGTGACGTCGGGAAGCGCGGCGCACGCCCTGGCCGGCGAGGTGCACCTGCGCCCTCTTCTGGTGGAACTCGGCGCCACGGTCCCCTCCCGCTCCCTCACCCTGACCGAACGCGAGCTCGCCGAACTCGACAGCGCCGTGGACGCCTGGTGGGAGCGCGCCGGCGAGCCGCTGCGTCGAGCCGTCGGCCACCCCGCCCCGATCTCCTGAACATGGCAGCCGAAGCCCGCACCGGCGGCTGGGGCTTCGTCGCAGTCCGCGATGTGGCGGCTGTAAACCGAGTTAACCGGTGCGGGTAATCAAGCCTGCATGGCCGGCTGCAATGGACCGGAGCATCGCAATGGCCGTCCGCACCCGGGCGAGCCGCTGCAGTTCACGCGGCACGATCAGCCAGTACTTGCGCAATACCGTGACCTCGTCAGCAAGGATGCGCACCAGACGGGGGTCGGGGTCGCCGATGTAGAGGGGGAGGGCCGCGACACCGAGCCCGGCGGCGGTGGCCAACCATTGGCCGGTGATGTTATTGGTCTGGATCTGGGTGCGGTGACCGGGCAGGACCTCGTCGAAGATACGGAGAGCGGGGACGTCGAGAAGCGAGTCGACATAACCGATCAACGCGTGCTCGTGCAGATCGAGGACGTGGGAGATCCGCGGGTGCGTCTCGAGGTAGGCCGCGCTGGCGTAGAGACCCAGCCGATAGTCGGCGAGCTCACTGATGTCCACCGACCGCGGCGAGGGACGCTCGAGGGTGACGGCGACATCGAACTCGCGGGCGGCGAGCACGTCGTGCCGTGTCGCGGTGACGATTTCGACATCGAGATCGGGGTTCTGAGCAAACAGGGTCTCGAGACTCGGAGCCAGGAGGAACGCCCCGAAACCGTCTGGAGTGGCGATCCGCACCGTGCCCGACAATCGTCCGCCGCCCGAGGCGGCCCCCTCCATGGCGGCCAGGAGAGCGGACTCTATGGACTCCGCGTGCACGATCAGCTCGTGTCCGGCGTCGGTGAGAACCCAACCGGTCGGTACCCGGTCGAAGAGCCGATTACCCAGTGCGCGTTCGAGAGCGGTGATCCGCCGACCCACCGTCGTGTGATTGACGCCCAGTCCCTTCCCGGCCGCCACCAGGCGGCCGGTGCGGGCCACTTCCAGGAAATATCGCAGGTCATCGGCATCGATCACGCCTCACCCTAATCGGACCTGTGCATATTTGCACAGGCGTGTGCCTACTTGACTGTTGTGATCTGCATTCCGCGCAGTGAGACTTGCTTCACACAAGGGGCGAACGCCCGGCCCCACAGCTGTCAGCCGACCTTCATGCATTGCCCCGGCGAACCCATAGTCGTGTCGGCCGGAGCGGCACAGTAGAGCGATCCACGAGCCCGACTCGGGTCACGCTCCCCACATCCCGCGACGAGGAGAATCACGTGCAAGACAACGACACCCACGGAGGGTTGCACACTCCGTTGAAGCAAAAGCACCTGACGATGATTGCGTTGGGTGGAACCATGGGCGCGGGTCTGTTCATCGGCTCGGGGGCCATCATCAGCGAGGTCGGTCCCGCCTCCATCGTCACCTACGCACTCACCGGTGTGCTGATCTTGCTGGTGATGCGGATGCTCGGCGAGATGGCCGTCGCCAATCCCCGAACAGGATCGTTCACCGACTACGCCCGGGACGCCATGGGCAACTGGGCGGGCTTCTCCACGGCCTGGCTGTACTGGTACTACCAGATGGTCGTCGTCGGATTCGAAGCCGTCGTCGGCGCACAACTGCTGCAGCGGTGGATACACGGGGTGCCGGCTTGGCTGCTCTCGGTGGGTCTGCTGCTCGCGCTGACCCTGGTGAATCTGGTCTCGGTCGGGAACTTCGGGAAGTTCGAATACTGGTTCGCCGGCATCAAGATCGCTGCTGTCGTCGCCTTCGTCGCCCTGGGCGCTCTGTTCATCTTCGGTCTCTGGCCGAACTCGAGCATCGACTTCTCCAACCTGACCTCACACGGTGGAATTGCCCCCAACGGTGCATTCCCGATGCTCGCCGGTGTCGTCGTCGTCATCTTCTCCATGGTCGGTGCCGAGGTCGTCACAGTGGCCGCCGCCGAATCGAAGGAGCCCGGCCTCGCGATCAAGCGTGCGGTCAACGCCGTGATCTACCGTGTCCTGTTCTTCTTCGTCACGTCCGCGCTCATCATCGTCACCATCGTTCCGTGGGACAGCATTCCCACCGGCGAGTCCCCGTTCCTGCTCGTGCTGCAGGTACTCAACATCCCGGGCGTGGCCGACATCCTCAACGCCGTCATCCTCATCGCGGTCCTCTCGTGCCTGAACATCGGCCTGTACTCGACGTCGCGGATGCTCTTCACCCTCGGTTCCAACGGGGAATGCCCCAAGTGGATGACCGCCGTGAACAAGAGCGGTGTCCCGGTCTGGGGCGTGCTCTCCTGCACCGTGATCGCCTACGGGTGCATCGCCGTCGCCTACTTCTTCCCTGACACCGTGTTCCTGTTCCTGATCAACGCATCCGGGGCGATGATCCTCTTCGTCTATCTGATGATCTGCATCGCCCAGATCGTCCTCCGCAAGAGGAACGAGCGCGCCCACGGCGGAAAGCTCGAATTCAAGATGTGGCTGTTCCCCTACCTGTCGATCCTCGTGACCGTCGTCATCGTCATGATCTTGGTAAGTATGATGTGGGACAACACCTCCCGGATCTCTCTCCTTCAGGGACTGGCGGTGTGGGGTGTCATTCTCGTCGCCTTCGGTGTCAAGACTGTCCGTGAGCGATCACGGTCGGAGCTCACGCTCGATTCGAGGACCGACCTGAATGAAACCTCGATCTCGGAAACACGAAACCCTGAAAAGGTCTGATCGTCTCGACGACACCAGCCTGTACCCCCGCGACCCTCGCCGGGGTACAGGCGTCGTCGAGGATCACCTCGACTGATAACAAGAAAGGCTCCACCATGCTCGCCGCTTACGCCAACGCCATTGATCCAGACGATCCCGTATCGGGTCTCGTCGTCGGAGATCGACCCGACCCACAACCCCGCGAAGGCTGGACCACGGTCACCGTCAAAGCGGCGGCACTGAACCACCACGATCTGTGGACCCTGCGTGGTGTCGGCATCCGCCCGAACCAGCTTCCGATGATCCTCGGCGGCGACGCCACCGGAATCGACGAGGACGGTAACGAAGTCGTCGTGCACTCGGTCATCACCTCACCCGGGTGGACCGGTGACGACACCCTCGACCCGAAGCGCTCGCTGCTCTCGGAGGTCTACGACGGAACCCTGGCAGAGAAGCTTCTGGTGCCGCGCCGCAATCTCGTGGCCAAACCGGCGTCGCTGTCCTTCGAGCAGGCCGCGTGCCTTCCCACCGCATGGCTGACCGCCTACCGAATGCTCTTCGTCAAGGCGCGTCTGGCGCCGGGATCGACCGTCCTCATTCAGGGCGCCGGCGGTGGCGTCTCGACCGCGTCGATCGCCTTGAGCAAGGCCGCGGGCCTGCGGGTGTGGGTCACCGGGCGCAGCGAAGCCAAGCGTGAGGCCGCGCTCGCCCTCGGCGCCGACCAGGTCTTCGAATCGGGGGCACGCCTGCCCGAACGGGTGGACGCGGTCATCGACAACGTCGGGCAGGCCACGTGGGCGCATTCGCTGAAATCTCTCAAGCCAGGCGGAGCGATCGTGATCTGCGGCGCGACATCCGGCCCGAACCCGGCGTCGGACCTGAACCGAGTCTTCTTCCTTCAACTGCAGGTCCTGGGCTCGACGATGGGCACCCGCGACGAGCTCGAACAGCTACTCGCACTGCTCGACACCACCGGCCTGCGACCACAGATCGATTCGGTACTGCCACTGGCCGACGCGGAGGCCGGCCTCAAAAAGCTCGCCACCGGCGACATCCAGGGAAAGATCGTGCTGATTCCCTAGCGTTTCACCGAGTTCGGTGGAGGTGGCCCGAGGTCACCTCTACCGACCCGTCCGAGCGGATGAACGTCCAACGAAGGGATCGGGTATGCCGACGATCAACCGGTTCGAACTGTCCAGGGCACTACAGCAATTCCGGGCCATCAAACTGCCCCTCGACGGTCGTCGAGCCGCCGCGGTCAGTATTGCGGTCCTGGTCGAGGACGGAAAACCCGCCATCTGGCTGACCGAGCGCTCATCGAAGCTGCGTGCTCATCCCGGCCAGTTCGCTTTTCCCGGCGGGCGCATCGACCCGAACGAAACAGCCGCCGAGGCGGCCCTGCGTGAGTTGCACGAAGAACTCGGCATTGCCGCCCATCCCGAGCAGATCATCGGCGAACTCGACGACTACGCCACCAAATCGGGCTACGTCATCACACCGTTCGTGGTGTGGATCGGCGACTTCACCGGCACCCTTCGTCCGAACGAGTCGGAAGTCGCCCGCGTGCACACGGTCACCATGGACGAGGTCGACGCCGATCCCCGATTCGTCACCGATCTGCAGGTCGACTCGCCGATTCTGCAGTGGCCCTTCCGGGACCTCGATATCCATGCCCCCACCGCGGCGATTCTCTACCAGTTCCGAGAAGTGGTGTTGCGTCAGCGGCATACCCGCGTCGCACACTACGGGCAGCCGGTGTTCGCCTGGCAGTGATCGTCACGGAACCCACCACTGCGGTAGCGCGCTTGCCTCGATCGCTCGGCCTAGAGTGTGGTTCCCAGTAGCAACCCGGCAATGTGCCGCAGCATCCGTGTGTTGCGCTCATAGGTGTAGTCAGCCAGATCGACCGCGACCGCGGCCATCAAACCGTCTATGGCGCAGATGATTCCGTCGGCAACCTCGTCGATCGGGGCTGTCGGGTGGAACATGCCGTCCCGCTGACCGGAATCGATGACCTCGGTGAGCTTTGCCCGCCACGCTGAGTAGATCCGGGTGATGTCGGGAAGGTACTGCTGGTTGCGGCTGGCCACTGACACCGTCGCCAGCCACACCGTGCACCGCTCGCGATCGGTGATCGCGTGGTCGAGTAGCGAGACCATCTTCGTGGCCGGGTCGTCGATGTCGGCGGCGAAGGTCGCCCATTCCGACACCCGCCGCATGCTCGCCGCGCTGAGCATCGCCTCGATGACCTCGTCGCGGCTGTCGAAGTAGTGCTGAATCTTCCCGATGGACACCCCCGCCTCCCGGGCGATGTCGCGCAGGCGCACCTTTTCGATGCCGTGCACGGCGATCAGTCGCTCGGCGGCATCGAGAATCCGCCGCCGACTCTCGGCGACGAGGGGATCCTCACCCACTACTTGTGCTGCATCCGCCACAGTCATCAGTCCACACCCTCCACCTGCAAGTCCCTCGCGTTTTCCCGAACGCGCAGGTCATCTCTCGATCGTAGCGATCGGCCTAATGCGCGCGCCCTGCCCGTGAAACGAGCAGTTCACGGACCTATTTCACGCGTTCACGGTGCCGGGACATCCATCTTGACGCCACAATAATTCCATATTATTGTGCGTTGCACCACACATTCTTTTCCGCGGCTTCCCACACCTCCGGGTTCCACCGCCGCCGACCACCGAGCACACCGCTTCCGAAGACGGAGATCTCTCGATGACCTCAATCGCCCTCGCGCCACCCGCTGTCCGCCGGGACCTGACCGCGCTGTTCGCCCCGTCCTCCATCGCGATCGTCGGCGCGAGCAACGATCCCGCCAAGTACGGCAACTGGCTGGCGGGGCGGGCGCTGCGGGACACCGATCGGCGGCCGGCCTACCTGATCAACAAGAGCCGGTCGAAGATTCTCGATCACCCCGCTGCGCCCAGCCTGACCTCCCTCGGCCGACCGGTCGATCTCGCGGTCATCGCGGTTCCCGCCGCCGGATTCGACGAGGCCGTCGACGACGCCATCGCCGCAAACGTCAAGGCGATCGTCGCGATCACCGCAGGTTTGGGTGAATCCGGCGCCGAGGGACTGGCCCGGCAGAACGCCCTGGTCGCTCGGCTGCGCGAAGCCGACATCGCGATGCTCGGGCCGAACTGCCTCGGGGTGCTCGACAACACCAGTGGCCTCGATGCGACGGTCAACGAATTCCGCCCCGGCTCGGTGTCGATCATCTCCCAGAGCGGCAACGTCGCCATCGAACTGGCCGAACACTTCTCCGAACAGGGTCTCGGCGTCGCCCGCTTCGCGAGCCTGGGTAACTGCGCCGACCTCGACGTCGCCGACCTGATCGACAGCTGCGTCGATCACGAGGGCACGTCCGCGATCGCGGTGTACTGCGAGGGCTTCAAGGATGGCCGCAAGTTCGCCTCCGCGGCCGCACGCGCCGCGGAGGCCGGCAAGCCCGTGGTGTTGCTGTCCGTCGGTCGCGGCGCTGCCTCCACCCGGGGGGCGGCCTCCCACACCGGCTCGCTGGTGACCTCGAGTGTCGTCCTCGAAGCCGTGTGCGAGGCCACGGGCACCGAACTGGTGTCGAGCCCGTTCGAGATGGCAAACCTGCTCCAAGCCCTCGTCCGTACCAATCCTCCGGCCGGGTCACGGGTGGCGGTCCTCGCCGACGGCGGCGGCCACGCCTCCCTGGCCAGCGACAGCCTCGAAGAGGTCGGCCTGCAAGTCGAGGAGTTCTCGGCCGAGCTGTCCTCGCAGGTAGCCGGTGAGCTGCCGCCGACCGCGGCAACATCGAACCCGATCGACCTCGCCGGCGGAGGCGAGCAGGACATCACCTGCTTCGCCCGCGTCGCAGAGCGCCTGATCGCCAGCACCGAGACCGACGCCGTCCTGATGACCGGATTCTTCGGCGGCTACGGTGACTACGACCCGGCGATCGTGCCCGGTGAGATCCAGGCCGGTCACGACATCGGCGCCCTCGTCGCCGAATCCGGTGCCAGCTTCATCGCCCAGACCATGTTCGCGGACTCCGCCCCTGCCGCAGCCCTCCGCGAGAGCGGCATCGCCGTCTACCGCAACGTCGAACACGCCACCTGGGCGCTGAGCCGCCTGGCCCGCCGGGCCCACGCAGGATCGCATCCGCTGCCCGTCCTGCCGGAGCCCGCGAACACACTGACCGAGACCGGATACTGGCCCGCCCGCCGCGCCTTGGCCGCCGCCGGCATCCCCTTCGTCCCCGCCGCGGAGGTCTCCACCACCCGGGAGCTGGAAGCGGCGGTCGTCGGCCTGCAGTTCCCGTTGGTACTCAAAGCCCTTGGCGACGAGCACAAGTCCGACAACGGCGGCGTCATCCTGAACATCGCCGACGACACCGCACTGATCGAGGCCTGGGACGACGTACAGGCGCGACTTGCACCACCGGTCTGCTCCATCGAAGAGATGGCAGACCTCTCCGGCGCGGTCGAACTGATCATCGGCGTGCGCCGCGACCCGACGTTCGGACCGATCGTGCTCGTCGGCATCGGCGGCGTGTACACCGAACTGCTCAAGGACACCCGCTGCGCCCTCGGCCCGATCACCGCAGACCAGGCGCGCGAGCTGCTGCTGTCCCTGCGCGGTGCGGCGCTGCTCACCGGCTTCCGCGGCAAAGCGGCCGTCGACATCGACGGCGCAGCCCAGCTGGTGGCCACCCTGTCGAACTACGCCGCCGAACACCCCGAGATCGGCGAAATCGAGTGCAACCCCATCGCGGTCACCCCCACCCAGGCCATCGCACTCGATGCCCGCATCATCCTCGACTCCGCTCACTGAACCCCGGCAGACCGAAAATCCCACAAGGAGAGATAAACCGATGACCGATATCGCCGAGAACATCACCGCTCTGCCCACCACCAGCGAGAGCGAGTACAACTACCTCCTCGTCGAACGCCGGGGCCCGGTCACGCTGATCACCCTCCACCGCCCGAAGGCCCTCAACGCCCTGTGCAACGACCTCACCGAGGAGCTGACCGCCGCACTCGACGCCACCGAAGCCGATGACAGCATCGGCGCCGTCGTCCTCACCGGCAGTGCCAAGGCCTTCGCCGCCGGCGCCGACATCAAAGAGATGCAGCCCAAGTCGTTCACGGACGTCTACCTCGAAGACTTCATCACCGCCAGCTGGGAACGCGCCTCCACCACCCGCAAGCCCATCATCGCCGCCGTCGCCGGATACGCTCTCGGCGGCGGCGCGGAACTCGCGATGAGCTGCGACATGATCATCGCCGCGGACACCGCGAAGTTCGGCCAGCCCGAGATCACCATCGGCATTCTGCCCGGCGCCGGCGGCACCCAACGCCTGACCCGCGCCGTCGGCAAGTCCAAGGCCATGGACATGGTGCTGACCGGCCGCACCATCGACGCAGAGGAAGCGGAGAAGATCGGCCTCGTCGCCCGCATCGTTCCGGCCGACGACCTCATCGACGAGGCAATCGCCATCGCGCAGAAGATCGCCGGATTCTCCCGCCCCTCGGTCCTGATGGCCAAGGAGGCCGTGAACTCCGCCTTCGAGACCCCGCTGGCAGAGGGCCTGCGATTCGAGCGGCGAATGTTCCACGCCGCCTTCGCCACCGACGGCCAGACCGAAGGCATGGCCGCCTTCCTCGACAAGCGCAAGCCGTCCTTCAACAACCGCTGAGAAAGCGAGACATGCACATGACTTCATCGATTGCACTCCCGCGGATCATGCGGATCGGCGGCGGCGCCGTCGCCGAGATCGGCGAGGTGGTCACGGGCCTCGGGCTCACCCGCCCGCTGGTCGTCACCGATTCCTTCCTCGTCGGCACCGGCGCCGCCGAGCAGATGATCAAGACCCTCGAATCCGCCGGTCTGTCGCCGCGCCTGTTCGCCGACACCGTCCCGGACCCCACCACCGACTCCCTCGACGCCGGACTGGCCGCCATCACCGAGCACGAATCCGACTCCGTCATCGGGTTCGGCGGCGGCAGCCCGATGGACACCGCCAAGGCCCTCGGGATCCTCGGCCGCCAGGGCGGGCAGATGCGCGACTACAAGGCCCCCCGCAACAACGTCGGACCCGCCCTGCCGGTCATCGCCGTCCCCACCACCGCCGGCAGCGGCTCGGAAGCAACACAGTTCACCGTCATCACCGACAGCATCAGCGACGAAAAGATGCTGTGCCCTGGCCTGGCATTCCTGCCGATCGCCGCGGTCATCGACTACGAGCTGACCGTGTCGATGCCACCCCGGCTGACCGCCGACACCGGCGTCGACGCGCTGACCCACGCGATCGAGGCGTACGTCAGCAAGAAGGCCAACCCGTTCGCCGACAGCCTCGCCCTGACCGCGATCGGCACCATCGGCCGGGTCCTGCGCCGCGCCTACACCGACGGCACCGACGCCGAGGCCCGCGAGCAGATGATGCTCGCCGCCACCCAGGCCGGCATCGCGTTCTCCAACTCCTCCGTCGCCCTCGTGCACGGAATGAGCCGGCCGATCGGCGCCCACTTCCACGTCGCCCACGGCCTGTCCAACGCCATGCTCTTCCCAGCGGTCACCGCGTTCTCGGTCCGCGCGGCCGAATCCCGGTACGCCGACTGCGCCCGCGCCCTCGGGGTCGCCACCACCGGCGACGACAACACCACCGCCGCGAACAACCTCGTCGACGCGCTGCGCGAGCTGTGCCGGGACGTGGCTGTGCCCACCCCGAGGGCCTACGGCATCGACAAGGCCCGCTGGGACGAACTGATCCCGCTCATGGCCGAACAGGCCCTCGCCTCGGGATCACCGAACAACAACCCCCTCGTCCCGACCGATGCCGAAATCCGCGACCTCTACGCCCAGATCTACGGCTAGCCGAACGCCGTCCCACGAGCCCGCGACACCGGGACGCCGCAGATCCACCTCCGCGCACGCTATTCGCTGAAAATTACTCCAGGAGAATTGTTTTCATGACTACCACCCTTCCGTCCGCGACCTCCGGTGCTACCTCATCCGGTGCGCCCGTCGACATCGACCACTACATCGGCGGCCACATCGACTCCCGCGGCGCCGCAACCCGCGCCGACGTCTACAACCCCGCGACCGGTCAGGTCACCGGCCGGGTGGCGATGGCCACCACCGACGACGTCGATGCCGCGGTCGCAGCCGCCGCCACCGCCTTCCCTGCCTGGGCGGCCACCCCCGCCCACATCCGGGCCCGCATCCTGTTCCGGTTCCGCGACCTCGTCGAACGCGACGCCGACCGGCTCGCAGCCATCATCACCGCCGAGCACGGCAAGGTGCACTCCGACGCCAAGGGTGAGGTCACCCGCGGCCTCGAGGTCGTCGAATTCGCCTGCGGCATCCCGCAGCAACTCAAGGGCGAGTTCTCCGAAAACGTCGGCCGCGCCGTCGACGGGGTCTCCTTCCGCCAGCCGCTCGGCGTGGTCGCGGGCATCTCCCCGTTCAACTTCCCTGCCATGGTCCCGATGTGGATGTTCCCCGTCGCCCTGGCCTGCGGCAACACCTTCGTGATGAAGCCGTCGGAGAAGGACCCCACCCTCAGCGTCGAGCTGGCCCGCCTGCTCACCGAGGCCGGCCTGCCGGACGGGGTGTTCAACGTCGTGCACGGCGACAAGGTCGCGGTCGACGCGCTCCTGACCCACGACGACGTCGAGGCCATCAGCTTCGTCGGCTCCACCCCGATCGCGGAGTACATCCACACCACCGCCTCCGCGCAGGGCAAGCGCGTCCAGGCCCTCGGCGGCGCGAAGAACCACATGGTGATCATGCCCGACGCCGACCTGGACCAGGCCGTGTCCGCCCTCATGGGCGCCGCCTACGGCTCCGCCGGTGAGCGCTGCATGGCGATCTCGGTCGCCGTGCCCGTCGGCGAGGACACCGCCAACGCCCTGCGGGAGCGTCTCGTCACCGCGCTGGCCACCCTCAAGGTCGGACCCGGTACCGATCCGGAGGTGGAGATGGGTCCGCTGGTGACCGGTGTGCACCGCGACAAGGTCGCCTCCTACATCGACCTCGGCGTGCAGGAAGGCGCCGAACTCGTTGTCGACGGCCGACAGAGCATTCCGGCGACCGCGGGGGAGGGGTTCTTCCTCGGCGGCACCTTGTTCGACCATGTCACCCCGTCGATGCGGATCTATCTCGAAGAGATCTTCGGGCCGGTCCTGTCGATCGTGCGCGCCGAATCCTTCGAGAAGGCATTGCAGTTGGTCAATGATCACGAATTCGGCAACGGCACCGCGATCTTCACCGCCGACGGCAACACTGCCCGCACCTACCTTGCGCAGGTCAAGGCCGGCATGGTCGGCATCAACGTCCCGATCCCGGTGCCGATGGCCTTCCACTCGTTCGGCGGCTGGAAGCGCTCGCTGTTCGGTGACCACCACATCCACGGACCCGAGGGCGTGCGGTTCTACACCCGCAACAAGACCGCCACCACCCGCTGGCCCAACGACACCCAGGTCCGCACCGACTTCTCCATGCCGACCCATGAGTGACGCACCCTCTGTGGCCTCTGCGCCCACGTTGACCACCGACACCGTCCGCGCCGGGATCCGCGGCGAGGTCGGGGTCATCACCCTCGACCGGGCCAAGGCGCTCAACGCCCTCACCACACCCATGGTCGAGGCCATCGACACGGTCCTGCACGACTGGGAGACCGCCGGACTGCGCGCCATCGTGCTCGACAGTGCCAGCCCGAAAGCATTCTGTGCGGGCGGTGACATCCGCGCCGTCCAGGAGAACAGCCTGGCCGGCGACCCGGAGGCGAGCGAGCAGTTCTTCGCCACCGAGTACCGACTCAACGCCCGGATCGCCGAGTACCCGGTCCCTTTCGTCTCGCTCATCGACGGCATCTGCATGGGCGGCGGGATGGGCCTGTCGATCCACGGGACCTTCCGCGTGGTCAGCGGCAAGGCGGTCCTGTCGATGCCCGAGACCGGGATCGGCTTCTTCCCCGACGTCGGTGCCAGCTACTTCCTCTCCCGACTTCCGGGAGCACTCGGGGTCTACCTCGGGTTGACCGGGGCCCGGGTGTCGGCCGCCGACGCCCTCTACACCGGGCTGGCCACCCATTACATCGACGGTGTCGCAATCGAACTGGTCTCGGCCGCCCTCATCGATCACCCGAACCGATCGGTCGACGAGACGCTCCGTGCCCTCGGCAGCCCATCACCGGTCGCCGCAAGCACCCTCGCCGGGCACCGCACCGAGATTGATTGGTGCTTCAGCGCCGACACGATCACCGGGATCGACAAGCGGCTCTCGGCCACCGGCGGGGACTGGGCAGAGCAAACTCGGGCCACGCTCGCACGCCTGTCACCACAGAGTCTGCAGCTCACTCTCGAAATGTTGGCCTGGGGACGGCAACGCAGCCTGCGCGAGTGCCTCGAGGTCGAACTGGCAGTCACCCGCGACGTCATCCGGACACCGGACTTCATCGAAGGCATCCGGGCGACGCTGGTCGACAAGGACCGCAACCCCTCCTGGGGAGCATCCCAATTCGCCGGCCTCGATGCGGCCGGTCTACCCCGGTGGAAGCAATAACCCCTCGCCCTATCACTTTTCGACGAAGGACACGATTGACATGTCAGATGTAGTGCTCTACGAAACCAACGGCCCGATCGCCACCATCACCCTGAACCGGCCCGACAAGCTCAACGCCCTGAGCACCGAGGTCGTCCTCGAACTCGACAGGCGCATCGCCCAGGCCGGCGCCGACGACTCGATCAAGGTCGTCCTCCTCGCCGCGAACGGCCGCGCGTTCTCCGCCGGCTTCGACATCAACGACGAAATCGAAGACGGCACCGAGACACCGCTCGACTGGCAGCCAGTGCTGCGCCGCGACGTCGACGTCACCATGCGCGTGTGGTCCTGCCCGAAGCCGACCATCGCCGTCGTCCAGGGCTACTGCCTCGCCGGTGCCTGCGAGATCGCGATGGCCTGCGACATCATCGTCGCCGCCGAGGACGCGAAGTTCGGTGAACCCGAAATCCAGTACGGCTCCGGCCCGGTCACCTTGCTGATGCCCTTCATCCTCGGGCAGAAGAAGACCAACGAACTGCTCTTCACCGGCGACAAAATCAACGCCGAGGAAGCACTCTCGCTCGGGCTGATCAACAAGATCGTCCCGCTCGACGAACTCGAATCCGCGGCCCGTGAACTGGCACTGCGGATCGCGCCCACTCCGCTGCCGATCCTCCGGCTGACCAAGCAGGCCCTCAACCGTGCCTACGAGGCCAAGGGACTGCGCACCGCGGTCAACGCCAACGTCGACATCTCGGCGATCCTCAACGGCGCGAACACCCCGGAGCAGCAGGAGTTCGATAAGGTCGCCGCCGAGAAAGGCCTCAAAGCGGCACTTGCCTGGCGCGACGAACGCTACGGCGCCGTCAAGGCCTGACACCGAGACCGCCATCGGGGCCGCACCCCCATCGCTGCGACCCCGATGGCGGCTTCCTGCATGTCGCCCGGATCCCACGACGGGCACCGGTACACGACCGCGCAGAGGAGGAGAAGCGGCCGATGAGTCACCGCCACATGACCGCAGACCTGGTGATCGCGGGTCTTCCCGTCATATCCGCCGGTGTCATGGTTCTCGATCACGCCATCCCCGCACTCGACGACCACGCGGTGATCTCCCTGATCGCGCTCGTCGCCGTCCTGGTCGCCGCAGCGATGGTGGCCACAGGGACGCTGGCCTGCACCCTCGCCCGCGCCCTCGCCACCTACTGGGAGCACCAAACCGGCGGCGGCCAAGTCCCGACGGCACCGCACGATTGGCAGCCAGAACCATGACCGGCCATTTCAGCCAGACGTCCACGATCCCGCTCCGCTGGCGCGACCTCGATGCGCAGCAACACGTCTTCCACGGAGTCCACGTCACCCTCTTCGACCAAGCCCGCGGCCGAATGCTCGCCGCCGCACTGGCAACTCCGGACCCCGTCTATGCGATCGCCCGCCTGGACCTCGAATACCTCCACGAACTCGGCCTCGACGACTCACCCGTCGCCGTGACCTCGACCGTCGTGACCGTCGGTACAACCAGCATCTTCACCCAGGAACGAATGACCAGTCGGCACGGCACGGAAATCGCTCGCGCAACCACGGTCCTCGTGTGGCTCGACGAAACCATGTCCAAACGTGCTCTCACATTCGACGAACGCGTTGCGCTGCTCACCGCTCCTGCGGCACCCTGATCTGCGCGCCGCGAGCGGCGTACATTTTCGACACCGATACCCGTCGCGTGCGTCCTGTCACGCTGGTACGACGTAGATCCGATAAAATGAGCGCCTGCCAGCCAAATGCTTGAAAGTGATCTACCCCAACAACTTTCGTGCGCAGTCAATTGTGGCACAGGCCACGCCGCACCAGGATGCCGATTGGCTTTGATCGTTGCGGTACGCCAGGTGCACCCGTGTCAGGTCATCCCTGAAAGTGCGGGGTCCTGTCAACCCCTGCTCGACCTGCTGTTTTGCTCGTTTTCGGCCTCCAAGCGGGCAGCGCTGGGTGAGGGCCCCGTCGGTCAGGACGGAGCGCCCGCAGCGCAGTGAGGACGAACGGTCTTGACCGTGGCCCGGCCCGGCGCAGACTGGTCATCGGCCCCGGAAGCGATGAATTCGGTTGTGGGAGTGAACGGTCTCCAATGTAATGCGGGTGGTTGGGGCAGGCCGGGTTTCCTCGGCTGTCGGTCATCCCTTCGCCCGGGGTGCGGGCATGGAGCGGTGCGCTGGCAATACGCGGGGTCAATCAGATCCGCGACCACGCCGATGACACGGGAGTCAGACCTGACAACGGCCGCGCGCGTGTTGCGTCCGGGGTGCTCACGCCGCCGCCTTGTGGCGGGTCAACGCGCGGATCTCTCCGTCGCGCAGCCCGTAGTAGACGAGGGTGAGCAGTTTGCGGGCCGCGGCGACTTTGGCAATGTTCCTGCCGCGGCGGGCCTCGATGCGTTTGCGGTCGACCGAGATCTTCGTGCCGGCCGGTTGCCGCTGGATGGCCTCCACCGCCGCCCAGCGCACCAGCTTGGAACCCTGTTTCGTGATGTGCCCGCGGTGGACGACGGTGTCGGACTCGCGGTGCTTGGGCGTCAGGCCGGCCCACGAACACAGGTGACTGGGGTCGGCGAAGCGGTGCACGTCCCCGATCTCCGCGACGAACACGGCACCGAAGGTGGGACCGACCCCGGGCAGCTGCTGAATCGCCCGGTAACCAGGATGGTCACGCAACTCGGTGGCAATCTGGTCGAAGAATCGTCTCTCGTGCGCGTCGAGGACGGCGATCAGCTCGAGCAGCGAAATCACCCGCTGCGCGTACGCGACGCCGAGCGGGACCTGCGTCAGACGCTCACGTCCCTCGACGCCGAACAGGTCCGATACCGGGATCAACACCCCGGCTTTGGCGAGCACCGAGTGCACCTGGGCCTTGAGGCTCGACCGCATCGCGACGAGCTTGGCTCTGTAGCGAACCAGTTCCCGCAGTTCCCGCGTCGGCGGCGGGGCGATCCATGCCTCGGGCAACCGGTTCATCCGCAACAGATCCGCTAGATCCCTGGCGTCACGAACGTCGTTCTTCACCCGCCTGTACCGGAATCCCTTGACACCCAGAGGATGTGCAAGGTGCACCGTGGCACCGGCTCCCTGCAGGGTGTCGACCGCCCAGTACCAGCCATAGGTTGCTTCCAGTACCACCTCCGGATGCTCTCCGGCCTTCTCGAGCTGCAGGGCCAGTGAGGCGGGGTCGTTGACGATTCGCGTCACCGCGAGTTGCTCACCGGAATCGGTTTGGCGGACGATCACCGAGCGTTGCCGGTGCAGATCGATCCCGACAAACTGTTTTCCGTCATACTCACTCATAGGGGCCTCCTCCGACACGTGTGGATATGACACCCCCAGCATTCGCCGGGAACCACGAGGAGCGGGAGGCCCCGCCCCTTTCATCGCATCAGATCCTCGGTCGGGGCGGTGACCGCAACCTTCTACGGCGAAACACGCGATTCCCCGGGTCTACTCAATCCGCCGCACTCGCTCACCGCAGACCGCGCACCCCACTCCGGATCCGGCATCGTCAGAAGCCGATTGCACGCGGTCGCAAACCAGCTAGCGGTGCAGTCGCCTTCTGAATCTGACAACTGGTTCGCCGTGGAGCGCCGAACTCGGGGGTGCCGGTATAGCGTTGGCTAAAATGGACCCCGATAGCGCAGAACGGCGTGCAGGTCGTTTCGTCTCCTCTCAAGTTTCGGTAACAGCTGACGGCCTCCGCCTCCTGCCGCCCTCTTGACAGATCTGCATCCATATCAGGTGTCGAATAATCGATCCGCTCCGGCGGCGGATGATCGTGGTTTTCAGTGTGCTCGGTGTGGGGTGCCATCCGCCCCGTCTCGGCGTCATCGACGATCATCGAGTGGAGGTTGCTCACCAACCCGAACCACCCCGGTGGGCGAGGAGCTGCACCGGCGGAGAAGCGATCCGGGACTATTTCAGACGGTTGTGACGTCGGGGTCAGCGTCAGAGTGACTCGACTGGGTCTGGGAGGGCCCACGTGACCCCTCAGCTGGCGGATGGAAACAGCGACCAGCAGGATAGCTCCACGCGACGGGCAGGACCAGAAAAATGTTCAGGCAGTGGACGAACCGCCGTTAGTTCGGCGGGAGCCTGCGGAGGTTTCAGTCGCCGGCGCCTCGCGACGCCGGGTGATCTGCGCCAGCACGAGGGTGGGGATCAGGGTGAGCGCGACGGTGACGGTGCCGACGGCTGCGGGGCCGTCGAGGCCGAGTGGCGTGGTCAGCGCGGCGCCCGCGATCGGGGTGGTGACTGCGGTGCCGACATTGAATGCTGAGACGCTCAGCGCGGAGCCGAGTGTGGCCGCGGTTCCGGCGAATCGGACGGCGAGGTGGATCAGCACGCTGTTGGCGCTCAGGCCGAACAACCCCAGCAGGACGACCGCGGCGATCATCGCCCAGGACGAGTCGGACAGCAGGAAGATGGCGAGCATCAGCACTGTTGTGATCGCGGGAGTGACGATCGTGACGGCGTGCGGTCGGGTGTCACCGAGGCGTCCGCCGATGAGGGTTCCGATGAAAGAGCCGACGCCGAACCCGGTGAGCACGAGCGCCACCATGGATGCGGGCACGCCGGCCCGGTCTATCAGCAGCGGCGCGATGAACGAATACACCGCGAGCACTCCGCCGCTCGTGGTGGCGCAGGCGAGGAGGACGAGCCACAGTCGGACGGAGCGAAGACCGGCGAGTTGAGAGCCGAGGGACGACGGAGTGTGGTCGGGAGCGTCAACTGGCACCCGTCGAATGACGAGAACGGTCACCAGGGCGGCGGCGAACGCCAACGCCCAGAAGGTGTCCCGCCAGCCGACAAGCTGAGCGAGGTAGGCGCCGAGCGGAACGCCGAGCACGGTGGCCAGCGAGCCGCCTGCGCCGACGATGCCGACCGCGCGGGAACCCAGTGAGGGCCCGGCAGCGCGGGTCGCAACTACGGCGGCCACCGCCCAGAAAGCGCCTGTCGCCAGGGCGGTGATGAAGCGCGCGAACATGATTTGTGTGAAGTCGGCACCGACCGCCACGAAGATGTGGCCGGCGACGAAAACGACGAGCGCGAGGATCAGCGTCAGCCGCGTGGACAGGCGCAACGTCAGCATCGTCATCACCGGTGCGCCGACGACCATCCCGATCGCGAAGACGGTGATCAGCGAACCCGCCTGGGCGAGTGAGATCTGCAGGTCCGCAGCGACCTCGGGGAGGATGCCGGCGACCACGAACTCCGTGGTGAGCATGAGGAACGTCCCCAGCGCCAGGATGTAGACGACGAGCGGGAGACGGGGGGAACCGGTCGCCTCGGTTTCGTTGCCGGACCGGTGGTGGGCGGTCGTAACGGTGTGGTCCTGCATGAAAAACTCGTGGTTCCTTTTGGTAGTGCGGGTATCGGTGCGCGCGGGGCGGCATCGTTTGTGGCCGGGCGAGACCCGGCCACAAACGAATCGGCTGCCTAGCGCCGGGGCCCGACGAAGCACGCGAGCACGGCGACCACTTGTGCGATCGGAGTCTTGCCCGTCGGTCACTTCGACGATGGTGCGGTCGAGGTCCGGTTTGGGTTGTGCAGGGACTCGCCGAGAAACCCGGCCAGGTCCTCGTCCCGGATATCCCGTCTCGCGCAATGCGAGCCCTGCGGAGATCAGCCCGTCGCCGGCGCCGTCCAGCAGGTGGTGGCGAGGGCGAACGATGATCGGAGTCCCGGTCGGTGCAGTGCGATAGATTTCCGCGCCTTCCTTCACGCGGATGTAGTGCTCGACGCCGTCACCGAAACCCTTGTCGCGCTCGGAATGCGGGCATTCCACGGTTGGGGTCAGTTCAGGGTGGCGGTGTCGATGACGAACCGGTATCGGACGTCGGAGGCGAGGACCCGCTCGTATGCCTGGTTGATCTTGTCGGCGGGGATGACTTCGATGTCGGATCCGATGTTGTGGGTGGCGCAGAAGTCGAGCATTTCCTGGGTCAGGGCGATGCCGCCGATCATCGATCCGGCGAAGTTGCGGCGGCCGCCGATCAGTGACATCACGTTCAGGTTGAGCGGTTCGGCTGGGGCGCCGACGTTGACGAGGGTGCCGTCGACAGCGAGGAGGCCCAGGTAGGCGTTGGGGTCGATGCTGGCGCTGACGGTGTTGATGATGAGGTCGAATCGGCCGGCGAGCTGTTCGAAGGTGGTGGGGTCGGAGGTGGCGTGGTAGGCGTCGGCGCCGAGCCGCAGGCCATCCTCTTGCTTCTTCAGTGTTTGGGAGAGCACGGTGACGTCGGCGCCGAGGGCGTGGGCGATCTTGACGGCCATGTGCCCGAGCCCGCCGAGGCCGACGATGGCGACCTTCTTGCCGGGACCGGCACCCCAGCGGCGCAGCGGGGCGTAGGTGGTGATGCCGGCGCACAACAGGGGAGCTGCGGCGGCCGGGTCCAGACTCTGCGGGACGGAAAGGACGTAGTCGGCGTCGACGACGACGTGGGTGGAGTAGCCGCCCTGGGTGGTGGTGCCGTCGCGGTCGACGCCGGCGTAGGTGGGGACCATGCCGTTGGCGCAGTACTGCTCGTCGCCGGCCTGGCAGTTGGTGCAGTGACCGCAGGAGTTGACCAGGCAGCCGACGCCGACGCGGTCCCCGACTTTGTGGCGGGTGACGTCGGCGCCGACCTCGGCGACGGTGCCGACGATTTCGTGGCCGGGGACGACTGGGAAGGGTTGCGGGCCCCAGTCGCCGTTGACGGTGTGGATGTCGGAGTGGCAGATGCCGGCGTACTGGATTTCGATGAGGACGTCGTTGGGGCCGACGTCGCGGCGCTCGATGGTCGTGGGGGCCAGTGGCTGGCCGGCGGTGGGGGCGGCGTACGCGTTGACACGCATGGCAGTACTTCCTTACTTCTGTGATGGTCACAGTGGTGGTGATCGGGGCAGGGCTGAGTGACCGGTGGCGCAGCGGTCGAGGGGCGCGCACCGGGGGTGTGGTGGGTGAGGGTTATCGCTTCTTGGTGTTGTGGAGTTCGTCGGCCAATGCGCTCGCCTCGGCCGCGAGGAGCGCGGCACGGGGCTCGTCGCCGGCGTCGATCGCATGCCAGTAGTCGATTTTCAGGTCGACGTAGCGTTGACGCAGTGCGACCTGCTGGGCCTCGAGTGCGAGTTGCTGCCGGCGCTCGGTGAGTAACTCGATCTGCGCGGGGGCGGCGGTGGCCCCGAGTTGTCCGTTGGCGACGTACTCCTTCATGTCATTGACCGACATCCCGGTCGCTGCCAGGCACGCGATGGCCACCAGCTGGCCCAGGTCATTCTCGTCGTAGACCCGGTGTTTACTGCTTTCCCCGCGGCTTATCGGCGCGATCACCCCGACCGACTCGTAGTAGCGCAGTGTGCTGGCCGGAAGTCCGGTCAGGGCGGCCGCGTCCTTGATCGTGTAGTCGCGTGGGGTGGTTTGTGCACTCACACCATCGACGCTAAGAACTTCAAGTACTTGAAGTCAAAGGTCGGATGAGTCACACCGGTGGTCCCGGACCTCGGCAGAAGTGCGCCCTCGACGGTAGGAAAACGTTCAGCTGGGCAGTTCCGCGTCCCGCCGGCGTGACCTTCCACCGGGTGGCCCTCGTAGGAGTGATACAATTTTGTATAACTGCAGTTGGAGGTGGTTCACGATGGCGTTGACGGATGTGGAACGTGATCTCCGGGCGATCCCGGCGGAGAAGGAACTGCTGCAGATCAAGTTGCTGCGTGCGGTGGCGCATGCGACGGACAATCAGGTGCCGCAGCGGGTGATCGCGAAGAACCTGGCCGTCACACAACCGGAGGTCAGCCGGATCGTGAAGAAGCTGCGGTTGAACCCTTCGGCCCGCGACCGCGCACCCCGGGAGGTGCTGCTCGAGCACGCGGCGAAGAGGATCGACCACGACCGGATGATGACCGAACTGCTGGCGTGGGAGTACACCTTCGGGCACGTTCCGGGCGACGACCCGCTCGGGGAGAGCTATGTGCGGGGGACGTGGGATCAGATCGAACGCTCCCGCGACCTGCTGAGTGACGACGACTACCGGGTGCTGCTCGCGGCCACGGCCGAACGGCGTGCGCAGGCGAATGCAGTCTGACCCCGCTGCTGTCGCCGCCGACCTCGAGGCCTGGTGCCGGCCCGGCGGGATCCTCGACAAGGACGGCCCCCGCGCCTCGATCCACCTCTTCGACCCGGTTGCCCGCCGCCGCACGCGGGACGCGATCGTCGACGCCTACCTGGCCGAGCAAACCGACGTCGGGATCGGCCGCCAGTTCCTGGCGTTGGCAACCGCCGGCCCACCGGGGGTGGGGAAGTCGTCGAGTATCGACCGCCGACACCTCGCTGGGCAGGGATGGCGGGTGCTCGATGCCGACAAGCTCAAGGACTACCTACTGCGGGACGCTATCGAGCAGGGCATCTACACCGACCTGCTGAACATCGACCTCGCCGACGGGCACCGGCTGATGCCCCGCGAACTCGCCACCCTCGTGCACAACGAATCGACGAAACTCCTCGACATCATCACGGAGATCTGTCTGTCCCGCGGGGAGAACCTGGTCCTCGAGGGCACGTTCAGCTGGCCCGGCCTCGGCCCGCGGCTCATGCGCGACCTCGCCTACGCGGACTATGAGAAGTTCACCATCCTCGATGTGGAAGCACCCCAACACATCACCCGCGCCCGGGCCCTGACTAGGTGGTGGCGCGGCCGGCAGGAAGCACTGCGTGGCGGTGACCGGTTCGGTGGCCGGTTCACCCCGGGGTTCGTCATCGACGCCCTATACGCCGGCAACTCGCCGGAGACGGTGTGCGCCCGCAATGCCCGGGCGGCGTTCGATCACCCACTGTCCGCGGAGATCCCGACCGTCGAGCTGCTCGTCGAGCATGCCGATGGCGGTGATGAGACGTGGGTGAAGGAGAACGGTGTCGTGGTCTACCCGCAGGTTCCGGCCGACCGACCCGAGCCCTGACCTTTCCGTCCGTGCCACGTGCCACCCGCCAGGATGTGAATCCGCAACGCCTCGGCCGCGGGCCCACGGGCGACGTGAGAGGCTTCTCCGCGTGGGCGATGACGACCGAATCCGGGAAGCCGGGATCCCGGAGATACGAGGCACTCCGATTGGTCGACGTTCTCAGGCGCAGTCCCGGCAGAGCAGCTGCTGAGGTTCGGCGAGGCGGCTGCGATGGTGGACCAGAAAGCAGCTGGTGCAGGTGAATTCGTCCGACTGCTTGGGGATGACGCGGACGGTGAATTCTTCACCGGAGAGGTCGGCGCCGGGCAGTTCGAAGGATTCGGCGGTGTCGGCGTCCTCTGCGTCCACTGCGGGGGACTGGGTGTCTTTCCGGCTGGCGGTCAGCTGTTCGAGGGACGTGTCCGTCTCGTCGGATTCGGTGACTCGTGGTGCGTCGTAGTCGGTGGCCATGGCTGATCTTTCCTCATGCTCTGGGTGTTAGGACCCGCCAGACTAGAGGGTGCGGTGGCTCGTCACGCTGTCGGGGGCATCGTGTGCTGCGGCTTCAACCTCTGGGTGCGGAGTATGCGCCGCGGGTGATCGTCACCGACGAACTCGACAGCTACCGGGTCGCCCACCGCGAGCAGATCGCATCGGGTCGAGCATCGCCGCTCGAGGTACTCAAGCAATCGGATCGAGAACTCGCACCACCCACTCACGCGTACCGTGATCGCCGGAGGCTGTGACAGTGAGGTTCGCATCGTCACCGTCGTAATATCCGGCCGTGTTTGGCGGCCGCGCTGGGACATTGGGGACATGTCGGCATGGCTGGTCAAGAGCCGATTCGGCTGCGCCGCAGCGTCGGTGATCATCAGGCCCTCGTGGGAATGCTGATCTGCTCTCTGCCGTCGATGGTCGAGGGCAGATAGTGCGGGCAGGCGAGCACCTGCCGAGGCACGGGAATCGCCTGCCGGTCGGTGTCGAGGTAAGGCGGTATGCGAGCTGCCCGCGTGGTGGCCGCCGGTGGCCGGGTCGACGGCGCCGAGGAAGTATCCATGCGAGGCTCCGGCGGTCGAGAAGATCGCACGCGCCACTCGGCGGGCTCCGCGGACGGCAGATACCGTGGCAAACCCGACTCGGCATCGACGGTGTGCACGATGACCGTGACCGCGAACCTGGCCACGGCCGGGAACCACTGCTCGGCCGCGACGTCGAACGGCGCGATGGAGGTGTGGATCCGCAGCTCGAAGTCCGTTCCGGTGCGCGCCGCCGCCGTGATGGGGTATGGATCTGCTGAGATGTCGACAGTGGCCAGAGACGGCAGCGCCTGGTCGGCGCTGGGGTTTCCGGTGCTGGCGGACATAGGACAAAAGGGTGCGGGGCCACGGCGCCCCGGCCGACAGGGCGACAAGGCTTCGCACCGCCGACGACCGGATCGGCTGAATGGTCCGTTACCAGCGGAGACGACATGTCCCCTTGAAGGAAGTGTTGGCCGCACATTCACACCGCCAGCCTTCGTCTCGACGCCGCCGGGCAGCACCGTTCGGATCACCGTCCACCCCAGGGCAGGATGAGACCGTGAGCGACCGAACCGCAGCAGACCTCGAGCGTGAACTCGCCATCCTCGCCTACGTACGCGACCGCCTCTGGGCTTCGGAGGGCGATGACTTCCGTATCCCGTCCACGGCCGTCGATCAGGTTCTCGATGAGCTCAAGGGTCTCGAACGGTCGCCGTGGGATCCGAACTGATTCCATGCGTGCAGAGTTCGGGCGTCCGTCACGGATGTTCGGGTTGGCCGCAGCGGGGCCCGCCTGCTGCCTCCACGATGGAGTATCGGAGGTCTGGCATGAATTCGGACCGGCGACGGCAGGTTCTGTGCCACACCAGTTGACGCAGGAAAGGACTCGGCCCGCCCCGGGGGCCGGCACACGCTATGACCTCTTTGGCTCGCGGGGCGAACAGCCCGATCGACACGGCGACCACGACGGTGGAGGTGACCGGCGCCCGGCCGGGAGCGGTCGATTGGTTCGTCTTCCAGCTCGGTGCCGATGTGAAGGTGCGGACGGACGCCGATCTGGTGTTCTTCAACAACCCCACCACTGACATAACGCAGTGTCCATAACCCGCAATGGGATCGTAGATCCGTTGGGAAAGTGCGGTATTAGGTATTGCTTCCGCTCGAGCTCCTCGCGGCCGTGATGGCGGACTCGAACACTTTCCCACCGTTATTCTGTGCTGGGCTGCGTTTCGCGTCATGGCAGACCCGGGACCTCGTTGCATGCCCGAAGGTTCCGCCGCGTTGACTGCCATTCTACGAACCTAATTGCAGCGCCACCATATTCGCATTCTTTCTTCCCGCGATGAATCAGGAATGCCAGGCCTAGTTGGCCGCAAGAGTCCTGCAGTCCTCGGCACCGTCGACAGATGATGCTTCGGTGTGGTCGCTGGACGCAAGGGTGACGGCGCAGGTCCTCCGAAATCACTGCGGCCCGCGAGTGCTTGGTCGCCGTTTCGATCAGCTGGCGGTGAGAGGACCGAAATGCCGCTACTGTGTGCGTTCGACGATTGCCCGGCGAGAAGGAGAACAATATGGCGGTATCACCGAGGGGTTCTGCAGGATCGGCGAAGAAAACGACCAAGGAGATTCGTGAGTGGGCGATCGAGGAGGGCTTGGAAGTGTCCTCCCGCGGGAGGATTCCGGCCGAGATCGAGCAAGCCTTCCATGACGCTCATGCGAAGAAGGCTCAGGTCAAACCGTCGCCGGTCAAGAAGACGGCTGTGAAAAAGACAATCGCGGCGACGACGGCTGCGAAGAAGAGGCCCGCGAAGAAGAAGGCCGTGCTCGGGGAAAACGCCCCCACAAAGAGGGCGGCGAGCAAGGCTCCAGCGAAGAAGACGACCAAGGAGATTCGTGAATGGGCGATCGGGGCGGGCTTGGAAGTGTCCTCCCGTGGGAGGATTCCGGCCGAGATCGAGCAAGCCTTCCATGACGCTCATGCGAAGAAGGCTCAGGTCAAACCGGTACCGGTAAAGAAGACGACAGCGAAGAAGGCAGCCGCCACGAAGACTGCCGCGGCGACTCCGGTCAAAAGAACAGCGGCGAGCAAGGCTCCGTCGAATAAGAGGACAGTCGCGACGAAGACGGCTGCGGAGAAGCCGACCGTGAAGATGCCGGCCATAAAGAAGGCTGTTGCGGAGAAGCCGGTCACGGCCAAAATTCCGGTGAAAAGGGCAGTGGTAACTCAGATTCCGGTGAAAACGACGAACAAGGAGATTCGTGCGTGGGCGATCGCGAACGGCCGCGAGGTGTCATCCCGCGGAAGGATTCCGGCCGAGATCGAGCAAGCCTTCCATGACGCGCAGGCGAAGACGGTTCAGACAAAAACGGCGCCGGTAAAGAAGGAGACAGCGAAGAAGACAGCTGCCAATAAGGGGGTCGCGGCGGCGGCTCCGGTCAAGAGGGCAGCCGCGAGCAAGTCTCCGGCGGAGAAGAAGGTAGTTGCGACGAAGACCGCCTCGACAAAGAAGGCCGGGAAGAAAACAGTCGCGGCAAAGGCAACTTCGGAGACAACGGCCGTGAAGAAGACGGTCGCGGCGAAGGCGCCGGCGAAGCGGGCAGTGGTCCGTAAGGCTCCGGCGAAGAAGCCTTCGAGGGAGATTCGTGAGTGGGCAATCGGGGCGGGTCACGAGGTGTCCTCCCGCGGCCGGATTTCGGTCGAGATCGAGCGAGCATTCCATGATGCTCAGGCCGCGATGCCGGTCGCGTGAGTTGCGACTTGCCCTGGTGAAAAAGCGTGGCCGTTCTGCCGTGAAGGCTATGAGCCTGTGGGAATTATGGTCCTCGGCGGTGGGCAGTTGTCCGCCGCCGCAGCGGTGCTGGGGAGGGGTGCGAGGTATTCCGGCGCCCCTAATTTGACGAGTCCGCGCGGAGTGGATCGGGAGGGCCGCATATGCGTTGGGGAACCGCCGGTGGCGGCGGGTGGCGTTATCTGAGCACGTTTCGGTGACACGATGTGTGGGTGGGGAGACATAGCGGGATCTTCGGGGTTGTCGGCTTGATCGTCGGAGTGGTGGCGGTGGTGGTGTTCGCGTCGATTCCCGCGCGGCCGTACACGGTGGTGACGTCGTTCCAGCCGGCGTGGACCGATCCATCGATCGTGTCGGTGATCGTGCTTGGGGGCGCCGCGGTGGCCGGGGCCGGTTGCGGGGTGGTGCTGTGGCTGTGCGGGTGGCGGGTGGTGCGGGACGCGGCGAGTGAGGACGAACGCCGCCGGCGGCGCACTTTCCTGCTCGGCCGGACCGTCGCCGCCGCCTTGGGTGGTGTCACGGTGGGGTTGTTGCCGTTGCTGGTGTTGTTGTATGTCGTGTTCACGGCCACCGCGGGCATCGCGGTGGAGGGGGCTGTGGTGTTGGTGCTCTACGCCGGCAGCGCGGTGCTGGCGTACGGGTGCGCACTGCTGGGTGTGTGGTGGGTGTTGGCCGCAGCGGGTGATGATCGGCGCGCGGGAACTGTGCGGATGCTGGCGGTGTTGCTTCCGGTGGGTGCGTTGGCGGCGACTGCCGCGGGTGTGGGTGCCGCTGGGCTGTTCGGGTATTCCACCGTCCCTGCGACGTTCGTGTGCGTTGTCGCGGTGGTGGCCGCAGTGCTGACGGCCACCGTGGCGTTGGCTCGGGTGCTGACCCGGGTCCCGGCTCCGGCCGCAGGTACCGGCACCGGGTGATAGCGCCTGACTCATCGGCGTCCTCGACCGCTAGCGTGGCCGTCTCAACGCCGGCCGAGGAACGGCGCGCACCCACGTCGCAGCGGACCGAAGCGTGCCTCGTTCGTCTCGAGGGGGTTATTCGGTGATGGTGGGCGGTTCGGTCAGGAACGGGCGCACCTCGAGCCATTCGTGGATGGGTTTCCCGCCGGCTCCGGGGGCGGCCGACAGCTCGCCGGCCAGCTCGAGGGCCCGCTGGTGGGTGTGGACGTCGATGATCATCCAGCCGGCGATGAGGTCCTTGGTTTCGGGGAAGGGGCCGTCGGTGACCGGTGGGCGGCCTTCGCCGTCGTAGCGGACGAAGAGTCCGTCGGGGGAGAGTGCTTGCCCGTCGACGAACTCGCCGGTGCGTTCGAGTCGGTCGGCGAAGT